>JAKSJT010000019.1 GCA_024402125.1 Bacteroidales bacterium | reverse complement strand
AATACTCATGATATCAGCGAATACACCAGCTGCTGTTACACCTGCACCAGCACCGTATCCCTGAATGAGCATAGGATATTCCTTATAGCGTTCTGTTGTAAGAAGGACGATATTGTTACTTCCTTCAAGGTTATAGAACGGATGGTTCTTACCGATCTCCTGAAGAGATACTGAGCCTTTACCGTTTTCAAGCTTTGCCACAAATCTCCAATGCTTTCCTTCAGCAGCAAGAGCCTTTCTTCTTATCTCGAAGTCCTTGTCAAGACTTGGAAGATCTTTCCAGAACTCCTCGAGAGATCCCTTGAAGAAACTGTCAGGAACGAAGAGGTTCTTCTCTACATTCTCCTGAGAGATTCTGTAACCGGACTCACGGGCAAGGATAGTAAGTTTTCTGACTACGTCCTTTCCGCTGAGGTCAACACGTGGATCAGGCTCCGAGAATCCCTTCTCATGAGCAAGTTCCACTGTCTTGCTGAATGGAACATCTTCTCCGATAACATTGAAGATATAATTGAGAGTACCACTAAGAACAGCCTCGATCTTGTCAATCTTATCACCACTGTTGATAAGGTTATTGATTGTTCCGATAATAGGAAGACCTGCTCCTACATTTGTTTCAAACAGGAACTTCACGCCATTCTTTCTAGCAGTCTCCTTAAGTGTGATGTAATTATCATAATCTGAAGATGCTGCGATCTTGTTTGCAGCAACAACAGAGATGTTGTGCTCAAGGAATGCCTGATAGAGATCAGAAACAGCCTTGCTTGCTGTACAGTCAACAAACACAGCATTGAAGATGTTCATGTTCAGAATCTCCTGCTTGAGTCTAGAGACATCGCAAGGCTCGCTGTTTGAGAGTCTCTCTCTATAGTTGGTAAGGTCAAGGCCTGCTCTATCGAAAATAGCTGTACGGCTGTTGGCGATACCTACGACATTGAGCTTCAGGCCACGCTCCTGCATAAGCTTTTCCTTCTGGCTTGAAATCTGGTCAATAAGACTTCCGCCCACTGTTCCGACTCCGCAGATGAACAGGTTGAGAACCTTATACTCTGACAGGAAGAAACTATCATGGATTACATTGAGAGTCTTGCGAAGAACGCTGCTCTCGACAACAAATGAGATGTTTGTCTCAGATGCACCCTGAGCGCAGGCGATTACGCTGATACCGCTTCTTCCGAGTGTACCGAAAAGCTTACCTGCAATACCAGGAGTCTTCTTCATGTTCTCACCCACAACAGCCACTGTAGCAAGATTGTTCTCAAGCTGCATTGGGTTCATGGCACCCATTTCGATTTCCTTGCTGAACTCCTCATTGAGGACTTCACAAGCCAAAGGAGCATCCTCGTTACGTACACCGATTGATGTACTGTTCTCAGAAGAAGCCTGACTCACCATGAAAACGCTTACACCGTTATTGGCAAGAGTTGTGAAGATTCGTCTGTTGACACCGATCACACCAACCATTGAAAGACCCGAAACTGTGATAAGGCTCATGTTGTTGATTGATGAGATACCCTTGATGACATGAGTTGGATCTGGAGCACATTTGCTGTGAATAATTGATCCTCTAGCCTCAGGATTGAATGTGTTCTTAATAAGAATCGGAATGTTCTTTACACATGCAGGGTAGATTGTTGGAGGGTAAACCACCTTTGCTCCGAAGTTACAGAGCTCCATTGCCTCAATGTAGCTGAGCTCATCAATTGTGTATGCAGAGCTGATGACACGAGGGTCAGCAGTCATGAATCCGTTAACATCTGTCCAGATTTCAAGGACACGAGCATCAAGTGCAGCTGCAATGATACTTGCTGTGTAGTCGCTACCGCCACGGCCAAGGTTTGTAACCTCACCGCTTTCTGCATCTCTTGAAATGAATCCAGGAGCAAGAGCAACCTGTTCTCTCTTTCCGAAGTCCTTGAATGCCTCCTTTACAAGAGAATTGGTAAGATCAGCCTCGAGGAGATTCTTTCCCTGCTTGCGGACTGTCTTGATGAACTCTCTTGAGTCAAACCATTTCGCATCATTGATAAGAACTGAACAAAGATCTGATGAAAGCCTCTCACCATAACTTACAATTGCATTCAGAGTCTTCTCTGAAAGGTCATTGATAAGATACACTCCCTGATAGATACTCTTTAGCTCTCCAAGGAGACTATCCATTCTTTCAAGGAGTCTCTGACGAGCTCCGTTATCAGGAATAAGTTCTGTCACAATCTTATGGTGACGATCCTCCATTTCCTCAAATGACTTCAGATAAGCCTCATCTCCTGCCTTGGCAAGAGCTGCTGTCTTGATAAGTTTATCTGTAAGACCTCCTAGGGCAGACACTACTACTATTACAGGCTCATTGCAAGCCTCAACGATTTTCTTAACGTTCTTAAGACTCTCTACGGAACCCACCGATGTTCCGCCAAACTTTAAAACTTTCATCTTTTATCAATTATATTGCAAGGCATACGAAACCTTGACTTGTGTTATATGTTTTCTGGATTGTTGTTTATTTTGTCTGCATCTTGCAGACGCGGTTCACGAAGAAACGCCATCTTATCACTTAACCCCTAAGGGTTGTAGTTGTAGTAGTGGTAGTTATTGTCATACCAGTAAATACAAAAATACCGAGGCCGGTCAAACCAGTCATCTCGGTATTCATTGTATATGTTGTATAAGATGTCAAAATGTGTTCCGTTTATTTTAAGACGGTTTCAAAGTTACTCTTTTTGGAGCGAAAACCAATACCAATCTTAAAAAAATTTACAAACGGAGGACATTCAGACTCTAGATATTTCTGCCAGCGTCTTTAACAAGTGCCTTAAGGTTCTCATTGAGGGCCTTGGATCCAAGGAGTTCCTCAATTGTCACATGCATTCTGTAACGCCAGTAGTAGCGTGGAATTGCAGGAACATTGATTCGCTCATCAAGTGGATCACCCTGGTATCTCACCTTTGCATCCATACCGATCCAATCCTGAAGTGGGAGGATACAGAGCATTGAAGGAGACTTCACATGCTGCTGAAGAATCTTCTCGACAATCCATGGTTCACAGAACTGAGGAGCAGCACCCTGACATCCAAGGATCTGGTTGTAGAACTTCTGTGTTGCCTCTTTGTCCTCTTCCCACCATGCTCTGATGTTGCTTGTGTCATGAGTTCCTGTTGCACATACAGAGTAGTATGGATATGTCCAAGGCTCATCGAAAGTCTTATGAACTGACTTAGGCATTCTCTGAATCTCAAGAGAAAGGATACCAAGGTCATGCATTACATCTGGAACGCATGCTGGGATCATTCCAAGGTCCTCACCGCAGGTAAGCATCTCTGTTGTTGAAAGAAGTGCAGGAAGTTTCTGCATTGCTGTCTCCTTCCAGAACTGGTTATGACGACGATAGAAGAAGTCCTCGTGAAGTTCACGATAAACGTTCTGCTGCCATCCTTCAAGACCTCTGAATGCATCATTGGCATTACCATCAATTCTAGGATGATAGTGGCCAAGCTTTACTGGATCCTCAAGGAAAAGACCCTCGTTCTTAGGGTCAAGACCCTTAGAGCGAATCTCATCCTCAGGGAATGGAAGAGCCGGATTGAAGTGGCCATAAAGGCCGCTTGTATACTGGATAGGAATCTCCCAAATTCTGAAGAATCCCAAAATATGGTCAATACGGAATGCATCGAAGTACTGGCTCATCTTTGAGAATCTTGCCTTCCACCATGCATAGCCATCTTCTGACATCTTCTCCCAGTTGTATGTTGGGAAGCCCCAGTTCTGACCATCTGCTGCGAAAGCATCAGGTGGTGCTCCCGCCTGAGAGTTCATATGGAAGAGTTCTGGGTAAAGCCAAGCGTCAACACTTGTGCGGCTGATTCCGATAGGAAGGTCACCCTTGATAGCGACACCCTTCTTATGAGCATATGCAACAGCATCCTTGAGCTGAGCGTCGAGGAGGAACTGCTCATAGCAGTGGAAGTCGATCTCATCCTGGTGTTCCTTGATGAACTTGCCAACCTTTACATGATTGTATTTTGCCATTGTTCCCCACTTTGAGAAATCAGGTGTTCCCTTGATGTCTCTAAGTACGCAGAATGCTGCGTATGGCATAAGCCATGACTCGTTTGCCTTTACGAAGTCTACAAATGGCTCAGAAGCAAGGATGTTTGTCTTATTGATCTTGAAGGCATTCTTTAGAAGATCAGTCTTAGTGTTATTGACCTTTTCGTAATCAACGACATATCTTCCAAGTTCTGGATTGATTGCCTCAAGTTCTGCCTTAAGAGCCTTGTACTTCTTATCCTGACGAACACCTGCATCTGGAAGATGGATGAACTGAGGATGAAGTGCAAATGTAGTATTTGCGTTGTATGGATATGAGTCCTGCCACTTTCCTGTCATTGTTGTATCGTTGATAGGAAGAAGCTGGATAATGTTCTGGCCAGTTGCAACTGCCCAGTCTACGAGCTTTTTGATATCATGGAATTCACCAACACCGAAGCTGTCCTCTGTTCTGAGTGAGAATACAGGAACTGCTACACCTGCTCCTCTCCAAGGAGTTGTTGGGAATACAGGAGTGATGTCTGCGATAACCTCAGATGTTCCCTTTTCTGGAACCTGGAGATATCTGTTAGAGCCGTTTTCCCACATAACTGGCTGAAGAGACTCTGTCTCCACAACCACGAACTTGTACTCCATAGGTTCTGTAACCTTGAGAGTAACTTTCCACTCTGGGAAAGAAGAATCATCCATAAGAACAGGTCTTCCCCATGAAGCGAAGAGCTTTCCTGATCCTACAACTGCGATGCTCTGGTTAGGACGGATTTCAGGAGAAAAGAACTTTAGGGTAACATTACCTGGCTTTGCAGCCTTTGCCTTCTTTGCTGGTCTTTTGAATATAATGTCCTTGAAAACGCAAGAATAGAATGGAGCATTCTCAGGAGCTGAAAGCCATCTGTCAGATACATTAACAGCCTTGTCATCTCCACATACGGTCAGATTATGACCCTTCCATTCCTTACGGAGTGTTTCACCTTCCTTTCTAATCTCGAAAGTATAATCGAAAGACTTTGATTCTTCCTCGGCAACTCTTTTCTCGATAGCTACTGTCCAGAGGCTTCCCCCTGTGCAGCTCATCTCGTAATCCTTGCCATCAAACTTTACAACCACAACCTCTCCCCAAAGAGTTTTGTAGTCAAGAGATATATTAATTTTCATGTAAAAATGTGATTATGCGATTAAGTAAAAATAAAGATAATTAATCACTTAAACAAATCTAATTCTCGAATGGTAGTTTTTGTAGGATGGATGGTTGATATAAGGCACTTTGATAAATTGCCCTTGTCAGAAGATGAGTAAAATACGCCATCAAAAGAAGATGCAAGGACAGTTCTTCAATGCGCTGAGCCGGAAGCCCCATTCCAGATATGACCATAGTTCCAACGCCCCAGACAACGAAAAAGGATACAGCCGCCAGAGCTGCAGAATTTCTGAGATGCTGAGAGACAGTTGTACCCGTATAGATACCATCCCAAGTAAATGCCGGACAGCCCAGAAGAGGCATCGCCATAAGCCAAGGGATATATGGCCTGGCCGCCTCTATGACATTCATGTCGGATGTCATCATCCTGAATATCGGTATTCCTCCAAGTCCATAGATAAGGACAAAGAAGACACCAAGCCCCATACTCCATGTGAATGTCCACCTCACCGTTTCTTTCAGCATAGAGCGGTCCCTAGCTCCAACTGCCTTTCCTGAGAGAGCCTCTGCCGAGTACGCAAATCCATCCGTAAAGTATGAGAAGATCATAAGGATCTTCATCAGAATTGAAGACACTGCCAGAAGCAGGTCACCGCTTCTGGATGCCAGTATAGTAAATCCTATGTAGATTGTGATAAGGCTAAGCGAACGGATAAAAAGATCCCTGTTAACACTCACGAATGACTTCATCTCCGACCACCTGACAGACTCCTTGAAATCAGCCATGCCATAGTCTCCGAACACCTTCTTTCCGTACTTTACCGAAATGAGCACAAAAGCAAAGATGAACCCGGAGAACTGAGCTATCACAGTTCCTAATGGAATACCCGCAAAGCCTATATAATGTGCTAGAAGTATGCTAAGAATGATGTTCACCACATTGACAACAAGATCTGTGGACATGGAACTGATACTGTCCTGCATTCCGATGAACCAGCCTTTCAAGGCGAACAGGCTAAGGGAAGCCGGAGCTGCCCATATTCTAATGAAGAAATACTTCATGGCAAGATCCATAACCCCTTCCGAACTGTCAACAAGCATGGATGCCAGCTTTGTAAAAGGGACTTGGATCATTAGAATAGCAAGAGCTGATACCACAGCAAGGAACACACCCCTAGTCAGGATATGCGAAGCATCTTTCATGTCACCTCTTCCGAATGCCTGTGCCGTGAAGCCTCCTGTTCCGGTTCTTAAGAATTCAAAATTCCAGTACAGGAGATCAAAGAACATAGATCCTATGGTGATTCCGCCAATAAAAAGAGCCGCTTCTGAATCCAAGTGTCCAGCAACGGCCATATCAACCAGTCCAACAAGTGGAACTGTTATGTTCGCAAAGATGCTCGGAAGAGCAATTCTGAAGATTTCCTTGTTAATCGGTCTCATCTTGGCTGCTTGGATCGATCAGGTCTAACGGAACTTCTTGTCATCTTCAAGCATTCCAAGATATGAGTTGTATCTCTCTGCGCTGATAATCCCCTCATCAACGGCAGCCTTGACTGCACAACCAGGTTCATGGGTATGAGTGCAAGGAGTGAATCTGCACCCTTCAGATACCTTATGCATCTCCGGGAAATAAAGAGCTATCTCTTCCTTTTCAAGATTGACAAGACCAAAGCCTCTGATACCTGGGGAATCAATAATAAAACCACCCGTTGCGATATTGTACATCTCGTAGAAGGTTGTTGTATGTTTTCCCTGAAGATGAACTGATGAGATCTTTCCGATACGAGGCTCCAGTGCCGGGTCAACAGCCTTTATAAGAGATGATTTGCCGACTCCTGATTCTCCAGAGAAAAGGCAAACTTTCCCCTTGCAGGCTTCTCTAAGCTCTTCCACTCCCTCTCCTGTCTTTGCCGATGTCTCGATTATCCTGTAGCCAGCTCCTGAGTATATCTGCTTGAAGGCTTCAAGCTGCTCAGCAGCTTCTTCCCTGTACATGTCCACCTTATTCAGTACTATTACAGCTGGGACTCCATAGACTTCACATGTTACAAGGATTCTGTCAAGGAAAGGAAGTTTGATTTCCGGGAAGTACAGAGATACAATAATACAGGCCATATCGACATTGGCAGCAATGACATGGCTCTGTCTGGAAAGGTTTGTGGACTTTCTGACAACATAGTTCTTCCTGTCCATGACCTCCATAATAACAGCAGGATTCTCAAGTGTCGGAAGAGTTCCTTCCTCATAATCCGTCTCGTATCTGACGATATCACCAACTGCAATAGGGTTAGTGGAATCACTACCCTTCAATCTGATTTTTCCCCTCATCACTGCAGGGAAAAGATTCCACTCTGGAAGAGCGGAAAGCATGTAATGGCTACCTGTATTCTTTACTACTGTTGCTTCTGAAATCATTGGCTTTCTTTAGAGTGAGCGCAAAGGTAATAATTTCTAAAGAATTGACTCTGCTTCTTCTGTAAGATATGGCCTTACAACATCATACGGCAATGTAAATGAAGGCATACCGGAAGCGTAGCTTGCAATCTCATACTGCTGGTACACGAAGACAAGTCCCTCCTTTGATGGGAACGGATTGAATGCCGGCATCGGTATTTCATCACCCTCAATAAAGAGATTTTCCATCATCTCAGACTCTGAAGCAAAAGCTTCCTCGTCAGCAAAATACTCCATAAGTCCTCTTTTCATATAAGGCTGGAGAGCAAACAAGGACTCCGGAAGAAGGAAAGACTCAATCTGTTTTCCTGTTTCCTTTGAGAAGGTCAAGCTTCCTAGACCCGTAACGCCTCCGTGAGCTCCTCCCATGTACACATAGTCACTGGAAGAGAACACAATGTATTTGTCTGTCTGTTCGGTCTCATAAAGAGTGACATCATACTGCCAGGTGTAGACATTATCAAGAGCAAACTGCCTTTCTTCATCCGAGAAATCAGCACTGTTCATGATATACTCCACTCTCTGGTCATCATCTGCTTTAGATAGTGCATTCGACCTCTCAAAAATGTTTTCTCCGTAGTACTTCACAAAGCCCTGGGCATCCTTTAAGTCACCTGGATATGGGACATAAGTCGTGTCCTCATAACTTCTTCCATACTGTTGGAGACTTCCCTGAAGAAGATCAAGAAGCCTATACTTTATTGAATCCGCCACTTCTGATTTTGTAATAGGAAGATCTATGCTCAGATGAACTTCTGCATATTTTGTTGAATCGGCATAGCTGTAATTCCTTGTGGCGATTCTGCTACCTGATCCTGTGCAGGAGCTAAGAAGAACTGCTGCAAGAGCATAGGCAGCAATCAAAATGAATTTTCTCATAAAAGAATGGTTTAACGTCATCAAATGTAGTCATTTTTACAGAAATCACCGCAGCTGCTCTTATCTTATCAGGCGGCTGCGATGACTCTTTGATTCCAACATGTCCGGAATCCAATCTTATATCCATTTCACACAATAATCCGAGATTAAGTTTAGGCTAATAATAGTTTCAATAGGTTAATTCTAGTCTCAATAATACTACGTTACATTTATATCTATTAATTCTTTCTTCTTTTTTAGGCGGTCATCATATCTTAAGAGGCAGTCTCAACGATTGACTGTGCTGCTGCTCCAAGCCAGAGGCTTAGACCTGCTCCAAGACTTGTTCCAAGGAGTGGAAGACCGAATGCGATATCTGCTACTGCTCCAACAATAGTTCCGGTAAGGACAACCATTGCTGTCAAGTTATTTTTGCGAGCAGTTTTTGCTGAATAGTTATTTGTTCTCATGGTGAATAGTTTTTAGGGGTTAGTAGTTAGGTTACAGTAAAAAGTTAAGTTCGTCTTATTCCAGGTTAGTTCTGTGAGGGAACTATAATCATTGCAAGCAGGTATGCTAGAACTCCACCTCCGAGCCAGAAGATTGCAAAGACCCAAAGGAGTCTGATTAGTACTGGGTCAATATCGAAATACTCTCCGATTCCACCACATACGCCTGCGAATACTCTGTTCTGTCTTGATCTGTATAGCTTCTTGTTCATATCTGTAAGTTTTTAAAGGTTAATTAATCTTGTCTTTGTAGTCTTAGTTTTTAGGTGTATTAGTTTATTAGTACACTACAAAGATAAGGCAATTAAAATCATATTTGCAATAGTTTTCGAAAAAATATTTTCATTTTTTCTGTCTTCCTCTTTTCTTTTACCTATTAGACGCATAAACTTCATTTTCCCTACACAAATTTTCGACTTTTTGATTTTGGAGAGATTAAAGGCAAATCGTACCTTTGTATGATTAATATTATATATAGTGCAATGATCAGCGAAGCAAAGATCTCATCAGCTATTAAGGAGCTGTTCGACAATATCGAATTCACTAAAGAGCCTGCAGGACTATATGACCCTCTCAGATACATGATCGCTATCGGAGGTAAAAGAATCCGTCCTACTCTCTGTCTTACAACATATGGTCTTTATAAGGATGACCTGACTGAGGAGATTCTTCAGCCAGCTGCAGCTTTGGAGGTATTCCATAGCTTCACCCTAATCCACGATGACATCATGGACAAGTCACCTCTTAGAAGAGGAGTCCCTACAGTATGGGTAAAGTGGAAGGAAGACACCGCTATCCTATCCGGTGATGTGATGAGCATCGACAGTTACAAGAGAATTGCAAATGCCCCTGCATTCGCGCTAAAGGATGTACTCAAGCTTTTCAGCACAACAGCTGCTGAAGTTTGCGACGGTCAGCAGTATGACATGGACTTTGAGAATGTACAGCAGGTCCCTATGGAAGAGTACATGAACATGATTGGTCTTAAGACTGGTGTTCTTATCGCATGTGCAGCCAAGATGGGTGCCCTTATCGCTGGAGCCAGTGCGGAGGACTGTGAGAACCTCTACCAGTACGGATACCACCTCGGACTGGCATTCCAGGTAGCTGATGATTACCTTGATGCTTATGGTGATGTAAAGGTTTTCGGAAAGCCTATTGGCGGAGATATCATCAATAATAAAAAGTGTTGGCTCACAACTTTTGCTCTTGAAAATGGCAGTGAACAGGACAAAAAGGCAATCTTCGATGCCCTTGACATGCCTGTTGAGACTCAGGAGCAGAAAGACGCCAAGGTCAGTGCCGTCATGTCTATCTACGAGAAGCTAGGAGTCAAGGACGCTGCCCTCAAGGAAATTGAAAAGCTCAATGAGAAGGCTCTTGACTATGCAAAGAAGCTTTCAGTCGGAGAAGAAGGATTCGAGATCCTTTCCGCATTTGCAAAGAAACTCGTTGGCCGCACAAAGTAACTTTTGACAATGGATAAAAGAGAACTAGAAATAATGGCTCCTGCGGGCAATTTCGAATGCCTTAGAGCCGCTATCATGGGAGGTGCTGATTCGGTGTATTTCGGAGTCGGTGACCTGAACATGAGAAGTCACTCAGCAAACAACTTCCAGCCTGAAGACCTGAAAGAGGTAGTACGTATCTGCCGTGAAAGCGGAGTCAAGACATACCTCACCCTTAATATCGTTCTCTACGGAGAGGATATTGAGAATGCGCATATCGCTCTGGATGCTGCTAAGGAAGCTGGTGTTGATGCTGTAATCGCATCTGACATGGCTGCAATAATGTACGCCCGTCAAATTGGACTCGAGGTACACATCTCAACTCAGCTCAGCATATCCAATGCTGAAGCCCTGAGGTTCTACTCCCAGTTTGCTGATGTCATCGTTCTAGCTAGAGAGCTTAACCTCAAGCAGGTTAAATCTATCCATGAAACTATCCTCCGTGATAAGATTACAGGACCATCCGGCAATCTTGTCAGAATCGAGATGTTTGCCCATGGTGCATTCTGCATGGCTATTTCCGGAAAGTGCTATCTCAGCCTCCATGCTTATGGCTCATCTGCAAATAGAGGTGCTTGCTACCAGATCTGCAGAAGAGGATACGAGGTCACAGACCTTGAAACCGGTAACCAGCTTCATATCGACAACAAATACATCATGTCTCCTAAGGACCTATGCACAATCGAGTTCATGGACAAGTTCATCGATGCAGGTGTCAAGGTCTTCAAGATTGAAGGTAGAGCCCGCTCAGCCGAGTATGTGAAGAGATGTGCAGCCTGCTACAGAAGAGCAGCTGACGCTGTATGCGAAGGAAAATACACACCTGAACTCACAGCCGAACTCAAGGCTGAACTTTCTGAGGTATTCAACAGAGGATTCTGGGACGGATACTACCAGGGCGGGAAGCTCGGAGAGTGGAGTGATGTCTACGGCAGCAACGCAACAAAGAAGAAGGTCTACTGCGGAAAGGTAACCAACTGGTATGACAGAATCGGAGTTGCTGAGATTTCAGTGGAGTCAAGACCTCTTAAGGTCGGCGACAAGGCTATGGCAATCGGTGAAACTACCGGTATGGTTGAATTCACAGTAAACGACCTACGTGTTGACCTCAAGCCAGCTGAGATCGCCCCTAAGGGTATCAAATGCTCCGTTGCCATTGTTCCTGAAAAGCAGGGAACAAGGGAAGAGAAGACAGAATACACCCCCGAGAAACCGTTCAGATTCAGAAGAGGAGACAAGATCTATATCTGGGAAGAGGCCTAAATCTTGGAAACACATAGCATCTGCATAAGGAATATGGTATGTCCTCGCTGCGTAAAAGCAGTGAAGGGCTTACTTGACGACCTTGGTATCGAGTTTGAGGACGTAGTCCTTGGACATGCCACAATAAAGAGTCCGCTTTCTCCAGAAATGCTGTCTAGACTCAGAGAAGCTCTTGAACGTGAAGGATTTGAACTGCTTGACGATTTGCAGTCATCCGAGGTAGAGAATATCCGTCTCTCAATAATCGAGTGGGCAAGAATGGACGGAGACCGTCCCGCCCTATCCGAGTATCTCCAGAACCGATGCATGAAAGAATACAGCTCAGTCAGTAAGCTGTTCTCCCAGATGAAATCCATAACCGTGGAGCGATATGCGATGCTTCAGAGGATAGAGTATGCAAAGGAACTTATAAGCTACGGAGACAAGTCAATCAGTGAGATTTCATGGAGTCTTGGATTCAGCAGCCCTGCCCATTTCAGCAACCAGTTTAAAAAGGAGACAGGCATTTCTCCGAAGCAGTTCAGACAGATGCACTCAAAGGACCGTCAGTTCATAGACAGTATCTAAGTACGGCAATTGTAGTCAGATTGCAACTCAAAACCATAAATATGTAAGTCGGATAAGTATTTTCGGCGTATCTTTGGTGCCTAATGAAAGAGAACTACAACATAAAGGGTATGAGCTGTGCGGCTTGCGTAGCCAGAATCGAGAAAGCGGTATCAAAGGTAGATGGTGTCGATATGGTAAGCGTCAATCTTCTCACCAACTCCATGACCGTTGAAGGTTCTCCCGACCCAAAGGCAGTCATGGAAGCTGTAACCCTTGCCGGTTATGGCATCTCAAAGAGGTTGGACTCTGAGGACCAAAGTTCCATCCAGACCGAAACTAAGCCGATGGTTATTCGGTTCATCCTATCACTTATTGTCCTTGTTCCTCTGATGTACCTAAGCATGATCAAGATGGCTACGGACATCACTTCCGGAACAATTGAGATGATACTGTCCCTGGTTATCATGGTCATCAACCGAAAATTCTTTGTAAACGGATTCAAGGGTGTGATTCACGGAAGTCCTAATATGGACACTCTTGTTGCCCTTGGAGCATCTGCCGCATGGATTTTCAGCATAGTATCTCTATACATAACCCATGACCATCATGGCCTGTATTTCGAATCAGCAGGAACTATTCTTACCCTTATTACGCTTGGAAAGACCCTCGAGGCTTATTCAAAGGGAAGAACAACAGATGCCATCAAGGGACTACTTAAACTGACTCCCAAGACCGCAACTGTCATCCGTGACGGAAAGGAATTGACTATCAACTCAGATGAAATAGCAGTCGGAGAATTGTTTATTGTAAAGCCAGGAGAGAGCATCCCTGCAGATGGAGAAGTCATAAAGGGTGGAAGCTGCGTTGACGAATCCGCCATGACAGGAGAAAGCCTGCCATCTGACAAAGCCCCAGGATGCACTGTAAGTGCAGGAACAATCAACCAGACCGGTTGGTTAGAGTGTAAAGCTACCAGAACAGGAGCTAACACCACCATCTCACAGATGGTTCGTCTTGTCAGTGAAACGGCTTCAGGCAAAGCCCCTATCTCCAGAATAGCAGACAAGGTATCAGGAGTATTTGTCCCTGTTGTAATCGCACTTGCTGTTATAACAACCCTTGTATGGTGCATTTGCGGAGCAGCCTTTGGACAGGCTCTTTTAAGAGGTGTCGCAGTACTTGTTATCAGCTGTCCCTGTGCCCTTGGCCTTGCTACCCCTGTTGCAATAATGACAGGTAGCGGAAGATCCGCAAGAGCCGGAATCCTGTTCAAAAAGGCCCAGGCCCTCGAGATGGCCGGAAAAGTCCGTACCGTAGTCCTTGACAAGACAGGAACAGTAACTAGCGGCAAACCTGTGGTGACAATGGTAAATCCTAGTGAAGGGAACTCTGAGGAAGAACTACTTTCTGCAGCTTTATCAATTGAAAAGCAGAGCAGTCACCCGCTTGCTAAGGCCATCACTGAGTATTGTATCTCAAAAGGTGCAAGATCTTTTGAGATAGACAACTTCGAGACAATACTTGGAAAAGGAGTTCGAGGCATATCTGACGGCATGTGCATCAAGGGTGGCAATGCTTTCTTTATAGGAACCTCAGAGCTCAACAACTCCGCATCAGCTTGCAGTGAAAAGGGACAGACACCTTTATTTTTCAGCAAAGGAGACAATATCCTTGGCATGATAAGCGTCGCTGATACCATCAAGGAAGATAGCATCGAGGCTGTTCAAAGACTCAAAGGCATGGGAATGAATGTAGTCATGCTGACAGGAGACAACAAAAGGACAGCAGAATCCATAGCAAAGCTCTCAGGCATAGATACTGTTCATGCGGAAGTCCTACCTGAACAGAAGGCCGAGATTGTCTGGAAACTGCAGAAAAAAGGTGCTGTCGCCATGGTCGGTGACGGAATCAATGATGCCCTTGCACTGACTGTGGCAGATGTCGGTATTGCTATTGGAGCCGGCACTGATATCGCCATTGACGCTGCTGATGTTGTTCTGTCGGGTAGCAGTCTACTGGACGTTTCCAGAGCTATAGCAATCAGCAGAAAGACCCTAAAGAATATCAAGGAGAACCTTTTCTGGGCTTTCTTCTACAATGTGACAATGATACCCCTAGCCGCTGGAGCATTCTATCCTTTCACAGGATGGACACTAAGTCCGATGATTGCAGCGGGCGCAATGAGCCTTTCAAGCTTCTGCGTAGTTATGAATGCACTACGCCTAAACCTGTTAAAAATCAAATAACAATATCGAGATGGGACTATTTAGTAAGAAAAAAGAGGAACCTCTTGTTGAGAAGACATTCTCTGTAAAGGGAATGATGTGTTCTCACTGTGAGATGAACGTTAAATCCAAGCTTATGGACATTCCTGGAGTAAAGGAAGTGTCTGCAAGCTCAGTTCTAGGCAAAGTATGTGTAGAGGCAGTAGCAGATGTCTCTGATGAAATGATCAAAGACGCAATTACCGCTGCCGGATACACTGTAGTAGACTAGGATAATAGATTTAAGCGAACAATTCATGGAGTACCTTTAGAGATCGGACGTTTACGGCCGAATCCAGATGGTGCTCCATATATCGTAATATGCACTCACAAAGTTCACCTCTTTTCTGACCATTAAGAGGGATGAGCATTGATGTTGAGAAATCCGACTGAAGGAAGGACTCCAAGTAGAGCATATTGTCCCCAGCGAATTCCGCCAGCACATCAAAGTCAGGGGAGAATCCCAGTGCCGAGCACAGGTCCAGAAGAAATCTTATATGGAAATTCGAGAAGTCACTCTCAATGGCATCCAGCGTCAGGATCTGTTTTGCCAGATGGTCAAAAAGACCTTCTTCATTCACTCCGTCCTTCACTACCCTATATAGAACCTCACTCATAAAAAGAGTCATAGTGTTCTTATAGATGTTGTTACGGATTCCGTTGAGAGGATATCTTGTTGTGATTTTTCTAGCCTGAAAAAGTGTGGACTTTGAACTCTCCACAATCTCAGCTTCAAGGATATTAAGCGGCAGAAACAAAGCCATCGAAGTACTTTTTCCAACACGAACCATAAACCCTCGCCTTCCCCAAGTCTTACTGATTGTGTGAAGAACGATTGAGTGCTCCCCAAATTTGGTATAGGAGAGTACTATCAGTTCTGTGCTGGTAGAGTTACTCATCTGACAAGCTTATTTCTCGAGTGTCTGAAGATATTCTGCCATAGCACGAAGAGCCTTTCCTCTATGAGAAATTTCGTTCTTCTGCTCTAGCGATACCTCTGCAAGTGTGTTTTCAGGATACTCGTCAGCGATGAACACCGGATCATATCCGAATCCCTTTGTGCCTGACTTGGCAAGGGAAATTTTTCCCTTAAGAACACCCTCAAATGAAGTCACCTTACCGCCAAGGATAAGAGTAACCACTGTTCTGAACTGCGCACGTCTTGTTGCATGAGGGGTAGAAATACCCATGGATCTTGCAGCTGCAGCCTCACGAGCCGCCTTCTGCATCTCATCAAGGAGCTTGTCCATATTAGCCTCAAAGTCATGGCCATCACCACCTGCATATCTTGCAGTGTATACACCAGGAGCTCCTCCGAGGATCTCTACCTCAAGACCAGAGTCGTCTGCGAAGCAGTCACAACCTGTCTTATCATAAATATACTTAGCTTTCTGTACTGAATTAGCGGCAAGTGAATTGCCTGTTTCTGGAATCTCTTCTGTGATTCCCATGTCTGCTGGAGTTACAAGGTTAAAACCTTCTCCAAGGATACCGGTTGCCTCATTAAGCTTTCCTCTGTTACCGGTTGCAAAAATAATTTTCATTTCTTTCTCTTTAAATTTCGGTGCAAAGGTATTAATTATCGGGATTTCTACAAATTTCCGTATTTTTGTTGTTCACGAATTAAGGCACGGCAATTGTAGAGATATCGTCAAAACGACTAACATGAAAAAATTGATAATAATTCTAGCCCTTACACTTGGGCTCAGCAGTATTTCATTTGCACAGACTTCTTCTCCATCCAAGGGTTTCTCCCTCGGTAAATGGACAGAAATTCAGAGCGCCATACTTAAGGAACTCAACCGTTCTTATGTAGACTCCCTACCAGTAGACAGAATCGAAAGGAAGGGTATCGACGCCATGCTCGAAAACCTCGACCCATATACTGTCTATATCCCAGAGGAGGAGAACGATGATCTTCAGATGATGATTGCAAAGACCTATGGTGGTATCGGTGCTGTAATCTATAAACCAGATGTTGATGGTAATGTCATCATCAACGAGCCTTATAAGAACTGCCCTGCTGACAAATATGGTCTTCACTGCGGTGATGAGATCATGGCAATTGACGGAGAGTCTGTTCATGGCCTTACTTCTCAGGAAAGCAGCGACAAGATGAAGGGCAAGCCTGGCACTTCCGTTGTTTTCACAATAAAGAGAGTGAGAACCGGAAAAGTTGAGGATGTCACTATCGTTCGTGAAAGAATCCACCTTCCTGATGTCGAGTATGCTGGTATGCTTGACAAGACTACAGGATACATCTATCAGACCGGATTCACAGAGGATGTATCAGTTGCCATAAGAGAAGCCTACTTCAAGCTAAAGAAGCAAGGTATGGAAAAGCTTGTCCTTGACCTTCGTGGAAATGGTGGCGGACTTATGCAGGAAGCCATAAAGATTGTGTCACTCTTCGTTCCAAAGGGTTCCCTTGCACTGACAGTAAAGGGTAACTCTAATGACCAGGAGCAGAAATACTACACAACATCAGAGCCAATCGACACTACCATTCCTATCATAGTAATGGTAGACGGAGGATCTGCTTCTGCTTCTGAGATTGTTACTGGTGCTCTTCAGGACCTTGACAGAGCAACTGTTATGGGAAAAAGAACATACGGTAAAGGTCTTGTTCAGAGTATTCGCCCTCTTCCTTACAACGGACAGCTTAAGATTACAACAGCGAAGTACTATACTCCAAGCGGAAGATGTGTTCAGGCTATCGACTATGCCAAGAGAAATGAAGACGGAAGTGTAGCTCATATTCCTGATTCACTTACTCACGAGTTCAAGACTGCCAACGGCAGAATCGTCCGCGACGGCGGTGGAATCACACCTGACCATGACATCAAGCTCACAGACTACAGCAGACTTACATACGCTGTCGTTGCTTATGGCCTTCCTGAGCAGTTCGCCCTTGAGTATGTAAGAGCTCACGAGAGCATCCCTGCAGTTGAGGACTTCCACATGACAGATGCAGATTATAAGGACTTCATCGAGTTCGCAAAGAAGAAGGATTTCGACTACAGATCTGACGCTAAGGCTATCTTCGACCAGATGAAAAAGAGAATCAAGGAAGAAGGACTGGAGGAGACAACAAAAGATGAACTCGCAGCCCTTGAAAAGGCACTTGATATGGACAAGGAGAAATACCTTACCCTCAAAAAGGACGAGATTATCCCTCTTATCGAAGAAGAGATTGTCGTAAGATATTACTTCCAGGAGGCAGGTATCCAGCTTAGACTCCGCTACGACGACCAGCTTAAGGAAGCTCTCACAAAGCCACTAATTTCATTCTAGAAGGATTTGAACATATTTATACAGCGAACGGGCCTCAGTTTTGAGACCCGTTCTTTCTTTCTACCAAAAGTGCTGAAGATTGCTATCTAGTCTTTTTCTTAGATGTCTTTTCTTTAGCTGTCTTTTTCTTAGCTAACATCTTTGAGACCTTGATAGCTGTGCTGACCTTTGCCTTTCTAGCCTCTTTGTTTGCTCCTGGTACAGCTGGAGATGATTCCTCCTCCGGTTTATCTGCAGAAATACCCTGAACAACCTGTACTAGTTCATAGTCAATAATCTTCTGCTCAAGATTTGCGTTCTTTACTCTGATTCTGACAGGATCACCTAGACGGAATACCTTTCTGGTTCTCTTTCCTACTATACGGTAATGATCCTCATCAAATTCATAGAAGTCATCCTGAAGGTCACGAAGAGCTACCATACCCTCAACCTTTGTTGGATCGATTTCAACATACATACCCCACTCTGTAAGACCAGAGATATGGCCGTCGAACTCTCCACCGATCTTATCCTGCATATACTCAACAAGCTTGTACTTAACGCTTGAACGCTCAGCATCTGCAGCGATAACCTCTCTTTCAGAAGCATGCTTGCACTGATCCTCAAAGTATGTCTTGTTCTGAGAATCTGCTCCGTCAAGATACATGGCAAGCAGTCTATGAACCATTGTATCCGGATAACGACGTATTGGAGATGTGAAATGTGTATAGAACTTGAAAGCAAGTCCGTAGTGACCGATATTATCAGTTGTATAAACAGCCTTCGCCATTGCTCTAAGAGCAATCATCTCAATTGCAGCGAACTCAGGCTTGTCCTTTGCCTTCTCAAGAAGCTCGTTAAGTGACTTCGAGATTGCCTTACCGGATGAGGTCTCACCCATCTTGTATCCGAATGTTCCAGCGAATTCTCTAAGGCCCTGAATCTTCTGCTGATTAGGTTCTCCGTGCACACGATACACAAATGTCTTAGCCTTTGCATGCGCCTTTCCATCCATCTTTCCTTCTGTTGCGATGAACTCAGCCACATACTTGTTAGCAAGAAGCATAAACTCCTCAATAAGCCAGTTAGCTTCTTTTGTAATCTTCTCGTAGATTCTGACAGGACGACCTGCAGCATCTACCTCAACCTTCATCTCAGGTCTTTCAAAGCTAATAGCTCCACT
>JAKSJT010000189.1 GCA_024402125.1 Bacteroidales bacterium | reverse complement strand
CATCCTTGCTAAGATCGAGGGTATTTCAGTTGATATGGAAGATTCTTCAATCTGCCTTATCGATACACTTACAAAGTACAACGCAAAATAATTTAACGCTTAATTAAAAAACGCGTTTAAATATGAAGAATTACGGTAAAATATTAAAGTGGCTCATGGTGATTTTCATACTCATCAGTGTCGGCATCGTAGTCAAGGGCTTTGCTACTGACTTCGCAGGCGGATCTGTTGATATGATTATGAACTGGGCATACGTTATGGTAATCCTTGCTATAGCAGGTGTTGTTCTTGGAACAGTCCTTGTTACAGCAATCAACGACCCAAAGGGCCTTCTTAAGCTCATTGGTGTTTGCGTTGGTATCGTAGCCGTATGTGGTGCAGTTTACGCCATCTCAGCTGGAGCTCCAGCTATCGGCCTTTCAGTAGAGCAGCCAGATGCTTCTACACTTAAACTTACTGACACTGTATTGAACCTTACATATCTTGCTGCTGGTGGTGCTGTTCTTAGCATTATCCTTGGTGAGATTATTAGCGCAATACGTAATAAATAACAAGCTATATGGGAAAGAAAACACCTGCGATCAACTCCAGCTCTACAGCCGACATCGCATTCCTCCTGCTTTGTTACTTCCTCATGACCACAACCATGGGATCAAACACAGGTTTGCAGCGTCGTCTTCCTCCTATGCCAGATCCTAATCAGAAGGCACAGGACCAGAAGGTTAATCGTCGTAACATCATCGTTGTAAAGATTAACTCAGCGGATAGGATTCTTGCCGGTACTGACCCTATAGATGTTAGCCAGCTCAAAGAAAAGATCAAGATCTTCCTTACAAACCCTACAGACGATCCAACACTTCCAGAGAAGGAAATGCAGGATATCGAGGGATATGGCGAGTATCCAGTTTCTAGAGGAGTTATCTCTCTCCAGAACGACCGTGGTACAAGTTACCAGGCATATATCGCTGTACAGAACGAGCTCGTAAAGGCTGTAAACGAACTTCGTAATGAGTTTGCAACTAGAGCTTACGGAAGAAATTTTGATGCATGCAACGAGGAACAACAGGATATCATCAAGAAGGCAATCCCTCAGAACATTTCTGAGGCTGAGCCTAAGGATGTATCTAAGAAGTAATAGGAGATAAGAATTATGTCTAAATTCAAAAAAGGAGAAAAGAGAGAGACTCCAACTGGATCAAGTGGATCAATCTCAGATATCGTGTTCATGCTCCTGTTCTTCTTCATGGTAACAACTCAGATGCGTGACACAGAAGCAAAAGTTAAAGTTACAATGCCTCAGGCTTCCGAGGTTGTAAAGCTTGAAAGAAAAGACCTTTCATCTTACATCAACATAGGATCACCTACAAGAACCTACCAGGCTCAGTATGGTACTGATGCACGTATCCAGCTCAACGACTCTTTCAAGACAGTTGAGGATATCCGTGACTTTATTGCAGCTGAACGTGAGTCAATGAGTGAAGCAGACCGTCAGTTCATGACAACTGTTATCAAGGCTGACCAGGACGTCAGAATGGGTATTATCACTGATGTTAAGCAGGAGCTCAGAAGATGCTCTGCACTTAAGATCATGTATGCCGCATCAAAGAAATCAGAGTAATTTGATTATACTTAAAAGAAAGCAGCTTCTTATGAGGCTGCTTTTTTTGTGTATATATGTCATAGATAATAGGCTGAAAAATCTTATCTTTGCATGTTTTAGAATAAAAGAAAGATGGAAACACTTAAGAGAACAAAAATCAAGGACCTTCTAGCAGCAGCTCCTGGTCAGGAAGTTATCGCTAAGGGTTGGGTTCGTACTAAAAGAGGAAACAAGCAGGTAAAATTCATCGCTCTAAACGATGGTTCTTGCGCAGCAAATATACAGATCGTAGCAGACGCAGCTAATTTTGACGAGGAACTATTCAAAAAGATCACAACAGGCGCTAGCCTTTGTGTAAAGGGTAACCTTGTTGAATCAGTTGGTAGCGGTCAGGCAGTAGAGATTCAGGCTACAGAAATTGAGATTTATGGTGAGTGTGACCCTATGAGATTCCCACTCCAGAAGAAGGACACTTCTATGGAGTACCTCAGAACAGTCGCTCACATGAGAATGAGAACTAACACATTCGGTGCAGTTCTTCGCCTTAGAAGTGCAATGGCATACGCCATTCACAAGTTCTACAATGAGAAGGGTTTCGTATATCTCCATACTCCACTTATCACAGAGTCTGACTGCGAAGGTGCAGGACAGATGTTCCAGGTAACAACTCTTAACCTTGATGAAATTCCAAGAACAAAGAAGGGTGCTATCGATTACTCTAAGGACTTCTTCGGAAAGCAGACAAGCCTTACAGTAAGTGGTCAGCTCGAAGGTGAGCTTGGAGCTACAGCACTTGGCGAGATCTATACATTCGGACCAACATTCCGTGCAGAGAACTCTAACACACCTAGACACCTTGCAGAGTTCTGGATGATTGAGCCTGAAATGGCATTCTATGACATTAAGGACAACATGGACCTTGCTGAGGAATTTATCAAGTATCTTGTTAAGTATGCTCTTGATAACTGCCGTGCAGATGTTCAGTTCCTTAACGACAAATATGACAACACTCTTATTGAAAGACTTGAGGGTGTTATCGGAACAGAATTCGTAAGACTTCCATACACACAGGGTATTGAGATTCTCAAGGAAGCTATCGCTAACGGACAGCAGTTCGAGTATCCAGTTGACTGGGGTACAGACCTTCAGAGTGAGCATGAGCGTTACCTCGTAGAGAAGCACTTTGGAAAGCCAGTTATCCTTACTGACTATCCTAAGGATATCAAGGCATTCTACATGAAGCAGAATGAGGACGGAAAGACAGTTCGTGCTATGGATGTTCTCTTCCCTAAGATTGGTGAGATCATCGGAGGATCTGAAAGAGAGGCATCTCTTGAGAAGCTTGAGAACAGAATCAATGAGCTCGGCATGAGCAGAACAAACCTCGAGTGGTACATTGATACTAGAAGATTCGGAACAGTTCCACACAGTGGATTCGGTCTTGGATTTGAGAGACTACTTCTCTTCGTTACTGGTATGAGCAACATCAGAGACGTGATTCCATTCCCTAGAACACCAAAGAACGCAGAATTCTAATATCTAAAACAAAATAACATGCTTGTAATCGGAATAGCTGGCGGATCAGGATCCGGCAAAACAACAGTTGTTAAGGCTCTCTCAGAAAAGCTTAGCGAGAAAGTAGTCGTAATCCCTCAGGACTCATACTACAAGGACTCTAGCAATCTCACAGAGGAGGAGAAGAGAAACCATAACTTCGACCATCCTGATGCAATTGACTTTGAGCTTCTCACATCCCACCTTAAAGACCTTAAGGATGGAAAAACAATCGAGCAGCCAGTATATTCATACATCACATGTTCACGTTCCAAGACTGAGACAATCACAGTTGAACCAGCTGAGGTTATCATCATTGAAGGAATCCTTATCTTTACTCATCCTGAGCTCAGAAAGCAGCTTGACATCAAGATCTTCGTCGATGCAGATGATGACGACAGACTCATGAGAGTAATGGCAAGAGACATCATCGAAAGAGGAAAGACTGTTGACTGGGTTATCGAAAGATACAGCAGAACAGTAAAGCCTATGTACCTTCAGTTCATTGAGCCTAGCAAGAGATATGCTGACATCATTATACCTCAGGGTGGCCATAACAAGGTCGCAATTGATGTGATTTCAGCAACAATTGAAAAAGCTTTAACAAACAACTAACAGTGAAGAAACTCTCTGGAGAAGATAAAGCAGGAATTTACATCACCGTGATATTCCATCTCACGGTGATTATTATTTTATTGCTTGCCCAGCTTGGAGCTACTCTAAAGAGAGAAAACACCTTCGTCCTTGACTTTACTAAACAAGAGGAAGTCGAGAAAATAAAGAAGGAAGAAGAATTCAAAGAAAATATCAGCAAACGTATTGATGACCTTATCGCTGCTGCCAGCAATGGATCCGTTCCTGTCAGGAATGTCGCTGTAGACAGAAATTCCACACTTAAAGATGACAGAAACACCGATGCTGACCAGCTCTACAAAGATGCTGAAAGATTGCAGCAGGAGCTTAATAACGGGTTTAAGGTTGACGATAAGGACAACTTCGCTGAACCTTCAACAAAGCCTCAGAAAAAAGAAGAACCAAAGGTTGAGAAATCCTATTCCGGTCCTAGCGTTGTCTCATACAACCTCGAAGGAAGAAAAGCCAGCAAGCTTTCAATCCCAGCATACAGATGCCTTGGAGGAGGTCTTGTAACTGTTATCATCACTGTCAACCCTCAGGGTAATGTCATTGATGCAAAAGTCCAGGACGATGTATCATCCAACGACAGTTGTCTAAGGAACTTTGCGATTAGAGCTGCCAGAGGATCGAAATTCTCAGTCTCCCCTTCCGCACCAGCCAAACAGATGGGAGATATAGTATATCAGTTCATCGCTCAGTAAGTTTTGCACGGTATTTGAAACAAACACAACTCGGATACAAATTTAAAAGTGAAATAATATGAGAAGAATTATCACTCTACTGCTCACAGCAATCATTGCTGTATCAGCACTATCATCATGTGCGAGCACTCTTCCTGCAAGATTTGATTCATTTGCAACAACTGTTGAAAGAAGAGCTGACAATTATTCACTCAAAGACTGGCAAAGAAAGAACGACAAGTTCAAGGATCTTTGTGCTGAATACAAAGACAACCATAGAATGTATACTACTTCTGAAAAGAGACGTATCTACGAGTCTATGGCAACTTATGTAAAGGCAGCAGGCAAATCTGGTGTTATCGCAGTGACTGACACAGTTTCAGCAATTGGAGAGCAGATTACTTCATTTATCGCTGACGCAAAAGAGTTTTTTGAGTCTCTCGGAATCAGGTTCGGAAGAAAATAAACGGCACATTTTAATTCACATATTTGGTGGTCATAATTTAGTACAAGAATTATGGCCACCAACTTGTTTTCTCATGGGTTAAAACGCTCAAAATAGCGCAAATAATTAGTATATTTGTATCTATTATGGCCATTTAGTAAGGTTTAATGAACAAAAGAAGTTTAATATTATGCAGCGTGCTTGTACTGGTGCTCCTCGTGGGCATTTTTGTTGGCATGCGTTCTCTATATTCAGGTGGTAATTCCGGAAAAGGCAAGACTTCTCCGGGCAATTATCCCCTACTGCAAGCTGTTCCATCAGACGCTGCTCTAGTCATGCATTTCAAGAGTCTAGACAAGGCTCTCGACATGCTTAATGATTCCACTATGGCATTTGGTGGAATCGCAGATGCTGGCCAGAAGAAATTCAAAACATTCATTAGCAGTCTTAATGAAAATAAGAAGAGCATAGGTTCAATAAAGAACCAGCCTGCTGCTATCGCACTTCTCAACAGTGGTGGAATGATTCCTCTGCTGATCCTTGATGGAGGCAAAGCTACTGCTGATACCACATCTGATGCCGAGTCCGTTGTCTCTATAGCAACCGAGAATGTCAGCAATCATGGATATAAGTCAGACAATAGAAACTATATCCTGGTCTCTGAATCAGAGACAATCATCGGATCCTCTATCAGACATATTGAGAACGGTCTCTCAATCCTTGATGCTGATGGCATGAGAGAAACCATCAGCAACACTAGTGGAGACAATGTCATCCTACTATCTGGCAGCTACTCAGGAAAGATTCAGACAACATACTTTGCTAGCAAGTATAACCAGTACTCTGATGTATTTAAGAGACTTGGTCTATGGACTTCCCTTTCAATTGAAGATGCATCCGAGAAACATGTTTCTTTGAAGGGCCATTCATGGGGCAAGCAGGATGGTAGCAGTTTCTTCTCATATGCTAGAAACAGCGCTGCATCTGACGTTAAGGTCTGTGATGTTCTCCCATCCCATACAGATGCCGTTATAAGTCTTCCTGTCGGAGATATCAAGCAGGCAATCGAGGCCAGAGAAAAATATCTTGACGCTATCGGAAAGATTGAGCAGTACAAGACAAAGAACAAGAGCTACAAGAGCGCGACTGAGATGATTGCATCCGACTGGGCAAAAACCATCGGTATCAAGGAGGTTGCTATTGCATGGTTCCATGACGACAAGACCCTTGAGCCTCTTCTTCTTGTCAGAATCTC
>JAKSJT010000188.1 GCA_024402125.1 Bacteroidales bacterium | reverse complement strand
AAACTATATAACAAAAAGCAAATTTCTTTTTGAGATCTTCATGCGTTCTTTCCGCGCTTCGAGCCCTTTTTCAAGCCATCGCGCAAAAATACTCAAACTTCTGGCTAAAACACAATTCTTTTTCTTGACAAAGAGACGAATGTGTGATAAACTGAATATAACTAATTTCGTTGCGATCAGATTTTTACATAAAGGACGGTTTGAATATGAAGAAAAGCAATTTAAAGAGTCATTAGATATTAAAATAAAAGAAATGCTAGTCAGAGTTGTTACGTTGCAGATACAGGATTCAGCCTGAAAAGAATAACAGCATGAGTTGGTACTGTTATGTTAACTGTTACGCTGTTATTCTTTCCCTTCTGACCTGCCACCTTACCTCTTTTAGTAAATGGTTTCACAGCACTCTTCCAGAGGTTAGTAGCGGTGTAATTGATTTTGTCAAAATCAGTTGATTTGCCAGAAAGGTCATCAGTAAAGCAGAAGTTCTCAAAGTCAATGGAAACGTTCTTATCGTCCAATCCCCTATTGAATACGCAGAATGCCCAGCTTCCATCAACTAGTGGCTTGAACCAAAATTCGATGTCCCCGTCTCTTCTGTAACGAAGACCCTGTACTCCTAAAGGATCCTGATCAATTGCAATGACGGATTTATTGGTAATGATCTCTTAGGTCTCCTTTGTCATGTTGTTTTGGTCGTTGCCTATGATAAGAGGTGCGGCCATCATACACCATAGAGAGAAATGTGCTCTATCTTCTGCGACTGTCATACCATTGCCTACTTCAAGCATATCTGGGTCATTCCAATGATCTGGACCTGCATACTGTCGAAGGTCTGCATTGAGATCAAGGATAGTCAGAACTCCTAGCTGCTTCCATGAAGGATTGCCGTTCTCGTCATAGTGCTGCATATCCTCAAAGCTCGCTCTAATGTCACCTGTACTTCTCCATGAGTGACCAATTTCAGAGGCCCATGTCCAAGTCTGGCTATTACCCCATTCACGCATGCTGAGAAGGATTGGTCTTCCTGCTGCATGAAGGGCTTTACTCATAAGATTGTATGCACCCTTTGGATTGATGTTATCAGTGTAACACCAGTCGTATTTAAGATAGTCAACACCCCAGTGAGCATACACATAAGCATCCTGGTACTCGTGACCAAGGCTTCCAGGGAAACAAGCACATGTCTGTTCACCAGCATCACTATAGATACCGAACTTCAGTCCCTTAGAATGGATATAGTCAGCAAGGGATTTCATGCCTAAAGGGAACTTCTCCTTATTCTCTGTAATAAACCCCTGGGCATCCCTCTCTCCATGCCAGCAGTCATCGATGTTAAGATACACATATCCCGCATCTACAAGGCGCTTCTCGACCATTGCGTCTGCGGGTTCACGTACAAGCTGCTCGTTGGTATTGGAAGCGAACTTGTTCCAACTGTTCCATCCCATCTGAGGAGTCTTTGCAAGTCCCTCCCATTTCTGTGCAAAGGCAGACGGAGTAATAAGAAGAGTTGCAGCTAGAGCAACTATTAGAATCTTTTTCATTGGCAAGTGGTAATAATAACCGCCGCTACTTGGATTCGATTATCCAGCAACGGAGGTATGCTAGTATGACCTTTTCTGAGGCCTAAGGCCAGAACAAGGATGGATTTGTCACTAAATCAGAATAGGATCTGAAATCAGCTATTCATTTGGGATTACAAAAGACTTCTCCTCTCCGTAGTAGTACAATACATCAGGCTGTTTGGGGTTCCACTGACTAATTTTTAGATATGCTCTATAGTATATCGTCTCACCTGCTTGATATGTATACGTCTTCTTACCTGGAGAAGAGGTGTAGTTATCTATATGTGAATTGATATTTAGAACACTGCTAAGAAGCTTTTTTACCGGAGTAGTATATATGGGCTCCTGCGATAAATTTTTCATGGAAATATGTGGCTTTCGACTATAGAATACGCCGGCATCGCCCAATACAGGTTCATTGCTGGTCCATTCAAGAGTAGCATTGAATGTATATCCTTCAAGGGATACTTTTGTGACATCAAGAGTCGTGATCTTAACTCCGATATCAGTCGGAAAACGGTCTTCACAACTCTGAGCTGCAATGATTGATATTACAGCCAGTAACATGGTTAAAAACTTCTTCATTGTAAGGAGCAATTAAATAGATAGGTCCTAATCAACTATTATTCTGGAATAACGAAAGACTTCTCTTCACCGTAGATAAACTCCATTTCTCCTTCAGCTGTAAAAACCTTTGCGAATGCTCTATAATATACTGTCTGCCCTGCCTTGAAATAATAGTCCTTCAGGATTGCTACATTATAGTTTTTCTGGGTCGCATGAACCTGATTGATTCCGTCATGGAGATCAATAAGAGCACAGGAGAACTTACTGTTCTTAGCTGAAATACCTGCGGTAGGGCCATAGAACACGCCACCCTCACCGGTAATAGCGGGGTTACCCTTCCAGTCGATTGATGCGTTAAATGTATATCCTTCAAGAGATATATCAGTTGCGTCAAGGGTTGTCACTTTTGCCGAATATGTATCTCCAAAAATGCTCTCACAACCCTGGGCCGCGATAAGACAGAGCGCTAATAAAAGTAGCGATAAAAGCTTTTTCATTGTAATGATCGTGCGTGGTACAATAATAGACCAATAAATGGATGTTTGGTTATTTGCGTACTACTTGCCTTTATTAAGAACTGATGCCAGTTCCTTTGTAGCGAGCATGTAGATACGACGCTTCTGCTTTGTCCATGTGTAGGTAATGCCGTCGGCATTTACCTTCTCACAAGCCAGTTCACAGACAGTCTCACCTGATGGGGTCTTGATAATGAACTTTCCGATAAAGAATCCCAATGCATCTTTTGGTAAGAACGCAGCACCGAATGCCAATGGATTACCATAACTGAATGTATCGGTCCTGACAACAAGGATATAGTCAGCTGTACTCTTATTATATGTCACATTGAAACTCTTCGCCTTATTTGAGAGTGTCTCGTTGATTTCTTCAAGAGCCTCAACGTCATCCTTTCCCATATCCTGAACCCATTCTCCACCTTTCATCTGGCAGAACTCCTCGATGGTCATCGACTTCTTTGTGTCCTCATCAACAATGACTGCGTCCTTGTTGTCGAATTCGACAAAGACAGTCTTGCCCTTAACCACAGAAGGGCTACCTGATACAACTCTGATTGGACTCTTAGCGAATGAAACAACACTTATGGTAAGAACAATAAGTGATAGAATGTACTTTTTCATGGTTTGGTTTGCTTTGTTGTTTTCTGATAATAATATTACTCTCCGTAAAAGTAAGAAAAACTGAACATTAATCAAACCTCTACGAGATACAATTCCGCATAAGTCCACTACAATGAACCCGATGATGATACTGATACTCAAAAAGTAATGGACTCATATAGCTTCTTGTAGAAAGGATGCTTAGTTAATGTAGATGCATCGCCCAGGATGATAAGTTTCATCCTGGCTCTTGTCATCGCCACATTCATACGCCTTAAGTCCCTTAGAAATCCTATCTCTCCATTTTCATTCGCTCTTACAAGAGATATAATAATCACATCCCTCTCCTGTCCCTGGAATCCATCCACTGTATTGATTGATATAAGGTGACGGAACGGTTTGAAGAACGGATCAGACTTTACCCTCTGACGAATATACTGCACCTGTGCCTTGTAGGGGCTGATGATACCAACATCTACATGATCCTCAAGGACACGATTCTTTCCGACCTTCTGAAGATAGTCCTTAAGCTGCTGAAGGCAAAGCTTAGCTTCTGGTTTATTGATTCTGCCAAAGGACTCCTGAACGAACTCCTCATTGCAGTCCATACCCTCGGTATTAAGCCATACAACAGGATTGTCCATATCCTCATCTAAGATGGTCCTGGTCTTCACATTCGGTGCACTTTGGACCTTTCCCCCATAGAAGTAATCAGAGGAGAACCTCATGATCTTTTCATTCATGCGGTACTGCACCTGAAGAAGTGACACACTCTCAGGATGATATGATACGATCTTTTCCATAAGAGTATGATCCAGCCCCTGGCGAGCTGCTTCATAGCATTTGATTGTCGGTGGTAACTGCTGATGGTCTCCGGCAAGGATAACTCTTCCAGCTTTTCTGATAGCAATCCAGCATGCTGCTTCAAGAGCCTGTGCCGCCTCATCAATGAAAAGGGTGGAGAATTTCATGCCGTTAAGAAGTTTGTTGGCACTACCAGTGAGAGTACAGGCGATGACTCTACTCTGAGAGAAGAGTTGTTCCTTGATACTCTGCTCCAGTTCGGTGGCTCGTTCCTTCAGAGAGCTAATCTTCTTTCTGGTACCATCGCTTTTGCCTGACTGGCTCTGAAGATCTCGAATACTCTTTCGGATATTCCACAACTGGTGATAGTCTGGATGATCCGAGAACAGACGTTCGTAAGTGAATGACAACATCTTGTCGTTGACCCTCGTTGGGTTACCTACACGAAGAACACTTAGACCAGCGTCAACTAGTTTCTCACTTATCCAGTCGACTGCCATGTTGCTCTGAGCGCAAACAAGTACTTGAGTCTCTCTTCTAAGAGTCTCATATATTGCCTCTACAAGCGTCGTTGTCTTACCGGTTCCTGGAGGTCCATGAACCACCATGACATCCTTTGCTCTTAGGACTTCATTCACCGCATTCTCCTGAGTGGGATTGAGGTAGGAGAAATGCATTGGTTCCAAGTTAAGCTTACCTAGAGGATGGTCTCCGTAAATAAGGTCACGAAGCTCCATAAGGCGACCTTTATTGGCATTGATTGTCTTGTTCAGCGCCTCAAACATCAAACGATAGGATGTCTCATCAAAATACAGCTGTACTCCTAGATTCTCAGCTGAGATGATATCCATAAGGCCTCTTCCTTGCGGGAGAGACACAACCATCCTGTCTTCATCCACATAGCTGACAGTTGCAACCAGCGACATGAACTTCACTTCCGAATCATCCCTTTTCCAAGTGAAGAACATCACAGGTTTTCCGTACTCAAAGCAGTGCTCAATGTCTCTATCTTGCGTACGGAACAGTTCAATCACCAGTTGGTTCAATGAATTGTAATAGCTCTGCCCTACCCTAATTGGGTACCAGCACATGCCACGTTTAACCTTTCTAAGCACACCCATCTCCTGGGTCTGCTTAAGGAAGGAATCCTTCTCCGCTTCGTATTCCATGCGTAGCAGCATGGCTTGACGACCGAGTTCCTGTATGGCATTTCTAGAGGACATATTACCCAAATTTGAATTGTTTTGGAAATGGATGGCAAGATACGGATTCTGAAAGAATCTTACAAAACAGGAACCCGATGGAATAGAGACTTACGACTGCCTTAAAGCAAAAAGACGCCCAGACAAAATATCGAACCTCATATCAGCTCTATAGGCCTAGGAGACTGAATCCAGGAACCCCGAACGCTGCCAAAATCATGCAGATCGAGGCAATCTGGAATATCACTATCAAAATCAATTTGATATCTCACATTTGGCAGAATTGGATTAGGTCATAAACAAAATGAGGGACCCCGTCTGGGATCCCACAATAGAGTTATTATTGCTTCTTCTATTATTTGAAGAGCTTTGGTGCGAATGTATTGAGATACTTTCTCCAGTTAGACCATGTATGGCCACCATCTGTTACGTAGAAGATGTGGTCAAGGCCCTGCTCTGTGAGAGTCTTGTCAAGTGCCTGAGCGTTTGGATATACACCGTCTGCTGTACCGCAGCAAAGCATATAAAGCTTGTATCCTGCCTTCTTGAGGCCCTGGAGCTGCTTGATGCTCTGCTCTGTAGGCAGTGCAACCATAGAAAGTGGGCAGATGTAGTCGAAGAGGTTAGGATAGAGATGAGAAGCTGCGATGGTGTGTCCACCACCCATTGACAGACCAGCGATAGCACGTGACTCCTTCTTTGAGATAGCACGATAGTTCTTTTCGATGAAAGGAACGATCTCCTCGCAAAGTGACTTAACGTATGCATTAGCGTAAGCTGGATCGCGGAAGTTGATTGTTGACTGAGGGATACCGAGTGTCTGTGAAGCCTGCTGTCCAGGGTTACCGTTAGGCATAACAACGATCATAGGCTTTGCAAGTCCCTTCTGGATAAGGTTGTCAAGGATCTGAGCTGCTCTACCCATTGATG
>JAKSJT010000187.1 GCA_024402125.1 Bacteroidales bacterium | reverse complement strand
AATGCAGTCTTGGTGTCAACGGATTTTGTCTCAAAGTTGACAGTAATGGAATTCTTCAAAGGGGAATTCTGATCTTTTGGCTCGAGGTTCTCTTCTACCGCGCAGCCGCTGATTGATAATGCCGCTATGGCGGCTGTTATCAGTGAGATGCTTGTTTTTTTCATGGTCAATTCACTGATTATTCATCACCATCTTCTCCACCAAGAGTTCCTTGGTCGATATTACTTTCTGCAAGAATGCATGACATGACATCGCATTCAATTACATTGGCTAAAGGGGCCGTGTAAACCATCTTTACTTCTTCCATAGTAGTTAATACACAGTTAAAAATAAATACTCAAATAGGATATAAACCTTTAAAGTTACGAAATCCATTTAGCAATACAATGGATAAATGCATGTATTTTACATGTCTATTGTTTTAATTGATTGAGAATTAGCATTTCTTAGGGAAGACCTTAGCCCGTGAATTGGATATCATAAAAAAGATAATTATTTTTGATTTATGGATTTGAGTAGAAAACATAAATCAAGGCTATACTTTGCCAATGCTTTGGTATGGCTTGCTATGGGTATAGGCCTGGTTATTCTAGGCGTATGGTCAAAAGGCTCAATGAAGGATAGCAATCTGCTTGTTCTTCTGATTCCGATGGCTATTATTTTTGCGGCCTTCCAATATTTGCTCAACTATCTTTTCAAAAAGAATGTTAAGAGAATAGAGGGAACAGAAAAGAATCTGCCATTCTTCAGGATGATGGATTCGGGATCAGCTGCAGTGCTTGTTCTCTATATCATTCTAACCATTATTTTCAGCCCGTACAATGAGACATGGGCATATTTCATGACAATAACCATGATTGGATGTGGTCTTGCCGCATTTGATCCTGGCATCAGATATTTAATTAAATCAATCAAAAAATAGACGATAACTATGCAGAAAGTAAACGATTTTCTTAAGGAGTGCGGACATTATTTCCTTGCAACAGTTGAGGGAGATCAGCCAAGGGTAAGACCTTTCGGAACAATCAATGTGTTTGAAGGAAAGCTCTATATTCAGACAGGTCATGTGAAGGATGTAGCAAAGCAGATCGCTGCTAATCCAAAGGTGGAGATTTCCGCTTTCAACGGAAAGGAGTGGATCAGAGTATGCGGAACTCTTGTTGAGGATCCACGCGTTGAGGCAAAGAAGGCTATGCTTGATGCATATCCAAACCTTAGAGCAATGTACAATGAGGCAGATGACAATACAGCTGTCTACTATCTTGACAAGGCAGTAGCAACAATCAGCTCATTCACATCAGCTCCTGTCACAATCGAGTTCTAGTTCTTCGAATTGTTTTTCAATCTCATATGATTCATGGCCACTGCTTTAGCTCTGGCCATGTTTTTTTTCTCTCCTGTAACTCTTTTCTCTCTGAATCCTGGTAAGGTTATTGTAGAAAAGTGCATAAGGAGAAAGAGATCAAATTATGGGAATAGACTTTCAGAAAATAAAGGCGGTGGCGTTTGACCTTGACGGAACCATATACTATGGACCGGATCTTATCGAGGGAGCCTTGGAGACAGTTGAGTATGTCAGAAACAAGGGACTCAAGGTCTTCTTTTTGACGAACAATTCGACAAGAAGAAGGCAGCAGATATATGAGAAACTGCTGAAGATAGGTGTTCCTTGCAGTCTGAAGGAGGTATATTCTTCAGGATATGCAACAGCTGAGTATGTTAATCGGCTCAATCTTCAGGATGTATTTGTGTCAGGCTCTGAGGACCTGAAGGAAGAATTCAGAAGCAGGGGAGTATCGGTGGTTTCTTCAGAAGACGCCAGGAACCTTGTTATAGGATATAACCCGAAGTTCTCGTATGATGACATAACTCAGGCCTTGAGGGTTGCTCTTAAGTCGGATCTGGTTATTTCCTGTAATCTTGACAGGTCGTACCCTGGAGAGGGCGGGCTTCTCTTCCCCGGCTGTGGAGCCATGGTAGGAGCAATAGAGGCAGCTTCCGGCAGAAAATCTGACATAATAGTCGGAAAGCCTAGCCGGTATATGCTGGATGTAATAATGGCCGCAGAGGGGCTTCAGAATAACGAGATACTTGTTGTCGGAGACACATATGATAGTGATGTCATGATGGCCAAGAATGCCGAGTCCCCGTCAATTCTGATAGGGAACAAGTATCATCCTGATACGATCTGCGTGGATTCCATCTCAGAAATAATGGAATTATTCTAAAAGAAAAAGAATGATCTCAAAATACGAGGTCATTCCTTTCTCTGTTAGATTATTAAAAATCAAGATTTTAAGCCTGTAGGAACTCAAGATATGTTGCACTCTGAGCAGCTCCCTGCTCTCCGTATACTCCTCCGATAAATCCGATCAGGTCTCCCTTCTGGATATCTCCGTTTTCAATGAGGATGGAAGTTGAGTTCTTTACATACTCTTCCTTACTCTTTACCTTGTCAAACTTCATTGGGACTACGCCTCTGACAAGAGCAAGTTCTCTCATTGTACGCTCACTATAGCACATGGCATAGATTGGCACCTTTGGTCTGAATGTAGACAGGTAACGTCCAATTCTACCTGTGATTGTGTCAATAATAATTGCCTTGATAGGAAGCTCTGTTGTTGCAGAGACAAGGCTTCGGGCGAGAACTGCTGACATTGGCTTCACGACCTTTCTGAGATTGAGCTCAAGATCAATGTCAAGGGCTCCTTCATTTGCGAGGGCGATTCTGGTCATAGTCTGGACAGCCTCGAAAGGATACTGACCTGATGCTGTCTCTCCACTTAGCATGATCGCATCTGCTCCCTGATAGATTGCATTGGCAACGTCAGTTACCTCAGCTCTAGTTGGGCGAGGGTTCTCTATCATGCTCTGGAGCATCTGGGTCGCAACGATTACCGGTTTCTTTCTTTCACGGCAAGCATGGACGATACGTCTCTGGATAGATGGAATATACTCCGCTGGAATCTCCACTCCGAGGTCACCTCTAGCTACCATCACACCATAGCAGTGTGACAGGATCTCATCAAGGTTATCTACTCCCTGCTGGTTCTCAATCTTTGAAATGATCTTCAGGTCACTGTTGTGTTCATCAAGGATCTTCTGGATCTCTTTAAGGTCGTCAGCACTTCTTACAAATGAGTGAGCTATGAAATCGATACCAGACTCAATAGCCCAAAGGATGAACTGCTTGTCCTTTTCTGTAAGGGCAGGAAGGTCAATGTGTACGTTAGGGATATTGACGCTCTTTCTTCCCTTGATAACCCCGTTGTTTCTGGCCTTGCATACAAGAGTCCCCTTGGTCTTGGAAATGACTTCGAGGTCAACAAGACCGTCATCAATTAGGATGCTGCATCCTACATGGAGATCTTTTGAGAGGTTGTTGTATGTTGTATAGAGATGACCTTCACGACTCATCTGCGAAGGGTCGTCATGAATTTCAAGGATATCGTCTGTTGAGACAGAGAACTTTCCTTCCATTGCTGTAAGGCGTACTTCAGGACCTTTTGTGTCAATAAGGATGGCAATCTTATCAGATACCTTTCTACAGTTGTCAACCATAACCTGAGCCTGCTCAGTTGTGACATGTGCGGAATTGATGCGCATGACATTCATTCCATTCTCATAGAGTCCTCTTAGGAACTCTTCTTCACAGTGGTGTCCTGCCACTGTGCAAATAATCTTCGTCTTCTTTTCTAACATTGCTACACTACTACTATAAATACATGGCAAAAATAGTAACAAACATTCTAATACTCAAAAGTATATCGTTTTAGGCCATAGAATAGGATTTCTACGGATGAATTATTAAAAGGGCTTCTTCGGATGATGAGCCCTTTCTATAAGTATTTATGTCAGATTATTTTGTCTCTTTCTTGTTTTTCTCTCCAACCAGTCTTTCTGAGAGAGAATCAAAGAAGTAGTCCATGTATGAATCAATCAGGACAACACCACGGTTAGGCATGAACTGAGATGCATAGATGTGCAGAGCCATCGGAGTGTTGAACTTTGTTCCATAGTGCATTTCCGGACTCCAGTAGTTAGCTTTTGAAAGATTGTCAACAACTAGTTTCTCCCAAGCTGTCTTGCCGTTTTCACCAGCAATCGGAACGACATGGATATCAGAAATTGTTCCCTCTGCAGTAATGACGAAGTTCACGTTCAGATGAATGTTATAAGTTGACTCACGGTCCATAGCCTCAATCAGCTTACTTGCCATCCAGATTGAAAACTCTTTGGCATCACCACCGGCGAAAGTTGGTTTAATGTCGACAGATCCATCTACGATTACATTACCACTAACACCCTCACGAGGATTATAGTTGTAGTCAATCTCACTTGCAGTGAAAGCCTCACCTGCCTGACTTACTGTGACATTTAAGCGGCTAAGAGGAGCTTGAGCAAACATATTCACGCAAACAAGTAGCAGAGCGGAGATTAAAGAGAGTCGCATAACCGTAGGATTTAGAGGTTTAACATAAATGCTGGATCTGGATAAATCCAATACCCTTTCCCAAATATAATAATAAACTATTAAAAACGATTTAATTCCGTCTTTAATTTTCAACTATTTTGTTTTGAGAAAATTCTCGAAATCAGTGCTCCTGAGATATTATGCCATACACTGAAGATTGCACCAGGGACAGATGCCATGGCAAGGGCCGCAAAATGGGATGCGGCAAGAGAGCACGCAAGACCTGAGTTCTGCATACCAACTTCCACACTTATGGCTGTGGATTTTTGAGGGGAGAGCTTCAGTGCTTTTCCTACACCGAATCCAAGCGCATATCCGCTAAGATTGTGCAGGATAACGACAGCGATAACCAGAAGACCGCTTTTATGAAGGCTTGCTGAGTTTGCTGAAACAACGGCAGCGACTATCATGGTAATTACAATCGTGGAGAAAGCAGGAAGGTATTCCGTTACTGCGGAGGTTACCTTAGGGAAGATCTTTTTGACAATTAATCCCAATGATATCGGAACGATGATGACCTCGATGATCGAAAGGAACATGCCCATGACATCAACGGGGACCATGGTTCCAGCAAGAACCTTGACAAGAAGTGGTGTGAGCAGCGGTGCAAGGATGGTTGACAATCCAGTCATCCCGACAGAAAGAGCGACATCTCCCTTTGACAGATAGGTGATGACATTGGAACTGGTTCCACCAGGACAGCATCCTACTAGGATAACACCAATGGCAAGTTCCTGAGGCAGTTTAAAAACCCATGAAAGGCCAACGGCCAGAAGCGGCATTATGGTGAACTGACAGAGGCATCCAATTATGACGTCTTTAGGTCTTGAAAAGACATTTTTGAAGTCATTCAGCTCAAGAGTCAGACCCATACCGAACATGACAGCACCAAGTAGGGGAGTGACCCAGCTGGTTTTGATGTGTCCAAGGACTGCCGGCCACAGAAAAGCACAGGCAGCGACTAGAAGAACAATCACAGCCATGTACTTGGTGATTAGTGAGCAGATGCGTTTCATTCTGATTTAGAAGATCTTGTCTCCGACCTTTACTTCGAACTGAGGAGCAGGCTCAATCTTTTCATCGAGGCGTGCTTCAATCTCTTTAATAAGAAGAGAGTCCCTTAGTGTCGCTTCTTCGATCTTTTGGTCAAGGTTCTCGACTATGCGGTTGTATCCTGGATCAAGCAGTCCGGCCTTGGCTTTCAGTCTAAGCACTCTACGAACTCTGTCGTTGAGGTCTTCCTCTGAGAATACTCCAGTCTTGACGGAGTCTGCAATCGCTTCAATTGACTGCATAGGGATGTGAGGCATAAGCATCATGTCAGCTCCGGCTTTATAGACGGCAAGTTCCACTTCAAGTTCTTCTCTACCTTCTGAAAGACCGTTCATTCCGACGGCATCAGTGATAATAACACCATTGAACTTCTGCTTCTTTCTAAGTAGACCTTGGATGCATTTCTCGGAAATGGACATAGGCACTCCGCTAGGGTCAATTGCAGGGACGCTCAGGTGAGCGATCATAATCATATCAACACCTTCCTTTATCAGTTGCTTGAATGGGTAAAGGTCATAGGTATTGAGGCTATCCTTTCCATATGTGATATGAGGAAGCGCATAGTGCGAGTCCACTCTGGTATGACCATGTCCAGGGTAGTGCTTAGCGCAGGCGAATATACCCTCAGACTGCATTCCTTTCATATAGGCTGAAGCGTATCTTGCCACCTTCTCCGGATCATCACTGAATGACCT
>JAKSJT010000186.1 GCA_024402125.1 Bacteroidales bacterium | reverse complement strand
CGGCTTGGGGACTTTCACCCGTTAGGTTACGTTCGTGCTGGACGAACAAAGAAAGAGAATGGCTCCAAAAGTCATTCTCCTTCCAATTCATTGTATGTGATAATCCTTATTTGCTAAGATCAAGAAGTGCTGTAAGATCTGAGTACTCCTCGCTCTGGAATGTTACCATATACACATCCTTTGCATCATCGCAATTGATTGAAAGACTGCCGTTAGAATATGTATACTCCTCATCAAGGACTGCTCTAGCACCTCTTGCAAGACCCTTACGGATTGAAGCTACCTTGTATCCCTCTGGAAGACCAGCTACAACAGCCTTCACTGAAGCCTTGCCTTCAAGTGATCCATCAATTGTCACCTTAGCGTCACAACGCTTCTTAACTAGAAGATCAGTGTTGATTGAAACTGCGTCAGCTCCATTGAATAGGTATGTGATGTTTGTGATAGTCTTTCCTTCGAGGACCTCAGTATGCTTATATGTTGGCTTATTGCCATGTGGCTCTGTAAACTCAGCAACGCTGATTCCGAGCTCTGACTTTCTGATCCAGATGTTGTCCTGAGCCTTAAGACCCACCTTTGTACCATCCGAGCAAGTAAGTATAACGCCCATGCAGTCTCCATCAAGGTTAGCACCCTGCACTGAAATAGTATAGTGACCCCAAACTGAGCTCTGTCCTGACAGAATCTTTGCTGTAGCATCTGCATAATCCACTACCTGACAGATAAGCTTCCCGAAAGAGCCTTTCTTATCAAGAACCTTATATGACTCAAGAGCCTTGTCCTCAATGAAAGTGTATCTGGATTTCTGGTCAGCAGAAAGCTTCTTATACACAGACTCGGTCATTCCGACAGGAACAGCCTTGACACCAGTGATGGTGCTACCATCCTCTGACACCACATTGCTTGTAAATCTCTTTGACTTTGACATGGTTGCAGAAGTAACTGCATCATAGCCTTTTTCGAGCATTGTTTCAGCTGGAGCACCAATCTCAGCGGCATAGAACTCAGCCCATGTCATATCAGTTGTTGCAAAACGTGTAATCTCCGAAGAAGAGCATGCACTAAGAGCAAGTGCTGCAGCAACTGGCAATAATACTTTAAATGATTTCTTCATAACACTAACTTCTATTAATTGACTGCAAAGATAGACACATCCTGCAATGTTTAAAATACTTACTTGTTGGTATTTTTAAGATTCTCCGATAAAGCAAAAGGAGGTTGATGTGTGCAACCTCCCATTATTAGCTATTGACTTGTAATCAATCGAATGATGTATTATTTGCCAAGGCCTTTGCCTGACATAAGTATATCAACAAGTCCCTTGTCCTTATAGGACTCGCTCTTCTGGTCATAGAATCCAAAATCTCCGTCGTAGCACCATGAAGTCCATGCTATATCAAACTCATCGAAGACTGAGAGCATATCCTTTGTCCAGGCATAAGCCAGATTCCTGTCAACAGGCTCGTAAACGCCCCATTCTCCACAGAACAGCTGAAGACCATATTTGGCTGCAACATCAATCGCATCCTTCATCTGAGCATAGATTCTGTCACGGTCCCATTCAGTCACGGCATAATCCTTTATCTCTTCCTTTATCTCCTCTGGAGCTCCGGCAAGGTTCTCCTCCGAAATCATCATTCCAGGGTACTGGATATCTCCGCTATATCTTCCTATTGGAGTCCATGACGCTCCACGATGAGTAAGGAGCATTGGATTGTAGTAGTGGAACGACAGGATAATGTTCGGATCTCCTTCGGGAACTCTAAGGTACTTGAATGTCTCATGACCCTGCCATCTGTTAGAACCGATAACAAGAGTTCTCTCTGGTTCGAGAGCTCTTAGTGCCTTATGTACCTTTGCAATAAGCTGGTTCCACTGCTCATGTTCATCGGCAACCGGCTCGTTCATGAACTCATAGGCAACCCAATCAGTACTGTAGTCTTTTAGTACTTCCGAGAGCTGAACCCACATGTCAATAAGTCTCTGCTGAGCGGACTCATCAGTGAACAAAGGATTGGTTTGGCCCATATTCACTGCATTGAAGTTATGACTTCTGATTACATGCAAATCCACGATTGCACGGATCTGATGCTTAATGGCAAGATCCAAGGCTCCTGTCAGAAGGTCCCATGCCTCAGGGAGCTTGTTACCTTCCTCGTCCCAGAACTGAACCTCATCAATAGGAATGCGGACATGATCAAATCCAAGTTCATGAAGACGAACGAAGTCATCCTCCTGAATGTGATTCTTCCTGGCATCACCACGAACCCAGCTCTGAGAAAGCCAGTGGCTGAGGTTTGTTCCTCTTTTGATCTTAAACCCTTCCGTCTTCTCAGCTTTTGGAGAGCAAGAAACAAGCAGCACTCCTAGTGCAAGGCAAAGTGCCAATAACTTTGCCGATAGTTTAGTGATAGTCATATACGATAGTTTTTGGTTAGTATTCTATTCTTATTTCCCTTAGAATCTATACACCTGGAATGATTTTGCAGGTATAGTTGCATTAAGGACATTCTTAGGGCAAGACACCTTTGACTGAGATGGAGCAACCTTATCCTTGTTCTCAAGACAGTTGTAGTCAGTATCCTCCGCATGAAGGGTTGTGACCGTTCCCTCTCCTAAGGAGTCAATTCCGGTAAATGTCATCTCTATTTTCTTACCAGTCTCACTGACATTGGCGATCTTTACGATATAGTCACCTGTCTCCTTGTCAAAACAAGCTGTAGCGTACATACCGTCCTCACCGACGATCTTCTTGTCTCCTTCAAGGATTGACAGGACATTTGTGCCGGAGTTCTGTCCATACATCTGCTGGACATAGTAGCTAGGAGTTCTAACCGATGACATGTTATCGAACCAGATAAGGTCAGGATCCCACTGATACCCCTGTGCATGAGCAAACAGAGGAGCATATGCTGACATATACACAACGTCTGCATTTCTTTCAAGACCTGTCATGAAAGCAGCCTCACAAAGAGCTGCAAGGAAATTGTTCTTAAAGAATGGTCCGTTTGCGACATTTGCCATATCAAGTCCTACAATCTGACCGGTCTTGACAGGAGTTGTTCCCTCAAGGACAGGCTGCTCTCCCGGTGCCACATAGTGAAGGCCGTTACTTGGTTCCCCGTATGACTTTCCTGGAGACGGGAACCTTTTGAGTTCAACCTCCTGAGGTCCTCGGTCGTTTCCTGCAACATGAGCTGCGAACTCACCTGCGAATACCTTAGGCCAGCTTCTGTCGTAGTCATCATATCTCTGAGCATTTGACAGGAACCAGGTTGGTGCCATGTAGTAATGCTCATCTACTAGATCTGCTCCAAGCCTATTCATCTCACTCCACAGGTAGTCAAAGTCTCCACCATGAGATGAAGGACCAGCAGAACCAACCACATTGATACCTGGACATTTTTCTCTGAATATCTTAAGGAACGGCTCAAGTCTTTCAGGGAAGATAGATCCCCACTGCTCATTTCCGATGCCGATATATTTCATGTTGAACGGCTGAGGATGTCCCATCTCAGCACGCACGGATCCCCACTTGCTGTCTACAGGACCATTTGCGAACTCAACAAGGTCTACCGCATCCTGAATGAATGGTCCCAGTTCCTTAACTGATGCGTGAGCATCCATAGACTGGTTCTGGAACTGACATGCAAGACCAATACTTAGAATTGGAACTGGTTCAGCTCCAATCTTCTCTGCCAGGCAGAAATACTCATAGAAACCAAGTCCCAGAGACTGATAGTAGCTAGGAGCGAACTTGGAGTCATATGTGTTATTCCATCTGTTGTTGTTCATAGGACGGTTCTCTGCCGGACCGATAGAGTTCTTCCACTGATAACGGTTCTCAAGGGTTGTTCCCTCAACAACGCATCCTCCAGGGAAACGGAATATACCTGGGTTAAGGTCTGCAAGGTCCTGCACAAGATCAGGTCGAAGACCGTTCCAGTTATCCTCCGGGAAGAGGCTTACATGGTCAATATCTACGCCCTCCATCCCCTCAAGAAGGATACGGAGTCTTCCCTCCTGGTCTGTCTTTGATGAAGTGAGTTTAAGGGTGTATTTCTCCCAATCTACAGAGTCAATCCTTAAAACTCCCTCAGCGAGCTTGTTCTCGTACTTATCCAGAAGCTGAACCTTGAGTCTTCCTGACATCTTTGTCAGAGATGCCTTCCTTGCATATACCGAAAAGTCATACCCAGCGCCCTCTTTTAGACCAAGACCAAAATAGCCTCGATTATAAAGGCCTGTTGCATAGCTGAAGTTATCAGCTCGTCTTAGGGCAGCATAATGTGGATTGTTCGGGAAAGCAGGCTTAGTGCTGGAGATGGTAACATTTCCCAGAACATCCCATCCCTGGAACTGCTGAGGAGACTCAAAAGAGCGGTTTTCGATCATTTCGGCATAGATTCCGCCGTCAGCGGCATAGTTGATGTCCTCGAAGAATACTCCATACATTGTCGGCTGAATTTCAGCGCCAAGTCTATCCGCATCAATAACATAACTATGATCTGGTTTCTCGGAACAAGATGCCACAGATAATGCAGCCACGGCTGCTGCAGCATATAAAGAAATCTTATTCATAAACTCTAAGGATTGTGAGTTGAACTAATAGGTTAGAATGAGAACAAATATAGTATTTAAATATCAAAAACGGACCTACTACAAGTGAAGTAGATCCGTATAGTATAATAATCTTTTTATGTGTCACTAGATGACAACTGTACTGAGGCTGTTTGCTGGGATATTGACTGAAACAGTCTTCTTTCCGGCAGTAATAGTAACCTTCTCATCCTTTCCTTCCTTCTCAGCGATAAGAAGGACGATAGACTTGTCAGGGTTCTGGAATGCTACCACTTCACCGTGACTGCCTGATGTTCCAAGGTAAACTGCACCCGGCTTCATGAAGTGGCTGGCGTGCTTCATCTCATAGTACTCATAGTTGTACTTGAACGAACCTGTCTCATAGTCAACACTGATAAGGGAGTTCTGCTGCCAACCCCATGTGCTGACCTCACCATCAAAGAGTGACATGTTCCAGTAGTCGTAAATCTCAACACCATTGTCAAGGTTTTCCTTAAGAAGGTCCCAAGCTGCGATAAAGTCCTTCCAGCTGTTAGCTCCATTGAAGCACTGCTGCTCAGACATGACCATCGCCTTCTGAGGATAGCTCTCGTTGATATCCTTAAGGATACCCTTTCCAGCCCACTGGAATGATACTCCCTTAACATCATCTCCAATACCTGGATCCATGAAGATTGTATCAACCATGCCTCTATTGGCACGCTCCACTGTTCCATAATACACTTCTACTCCCTCTTCCTTCATAGCTGGAACAAGCTTCTGCATGAACTTAAGAAGACCAGCTACCGTCCATGTACATGAAGGGAAGTTCTGAGCAGAGTTGAACTCGTTCTGTGGCATGACCATAAAGATGTTGATACCCTTCTCACGGTAAGCCTGAACATACTTCTTGAAATAGAGTGCATATGCATCAAGATACTCTTCCTCAAGGATGAATGAATCCTGACCTTCCCTCATCATGGTCTCAAGTCTGCATCCGTTGTCAATGACAAGGTTATCAAGCTCGAGTCTCTTTCTCCTTGACTCCGAGCCAAGGTTCAGTCCTGCAAGGAATGATGGCTCTGCTGTAGTTGTAGAAGGAAGCGATGCGGTCGATGAAGACTGGCCGCCTGGTCTTCTTCTAGGAGTAGAGGAGAACATGAACTGGTTCATTGGTCTGGAAGCGTAGTTCTTATTCACCTTCATCCACTCAGGAGGGCACCAAGGAGATCCCCACACCTTCAGATCAGGGTTCTGCGAAAGAGCATCCTTGATAAGAGGGATAAGGGTCTTCTCATCGTTCTCTATTGTGAAATGCTCCATGGCAAAGTCTCCTGGATAATCATCAAATGAATAATACTTAAGAGCAAAATCACTTGATCCGATCGGCATACGGCATATAGTGAGGCTTGCTCCGACTCCTGGAGCAAACAGTTCCTTCATTACAGCATTGTAGTCTTCCTTGGAGAGTCTGTTAAGAGATCTCCACGAAAGTTCACTGAAGCACATGCCAAAGCCCTGCATGGTCTGTCCTTTTGCATTAAGGTCTACGATAATATCTGTTTCTACTCCTTCAGCATCAGGATTGTATGAAGAAACTTCCACCCACTGACTCTGCTCAGTAGTTGTGACCTGGGTGAATTTATTCGAGCTGCAGGCACATAGT
>JAKSJT010000185.1 GCA_024402125.1 Bacteroidales bacterium | reverse complement strand
ACATTCACACGGACCGAATTTTCGAAAGATTTTCCGCGTTTGGTGGTGACCATAAGGATGCCGTTGGTATTTTCCCCGCCGTAAAGCGCTTTCAGGGACGCATCCTTCAGGAGTTCCACACTTTCGATGGTCTCAGGTTCGAAATCTTCAAAAGAATCAATATCACATCAAAGATTGTCTTCACAACAGCCTTTGACGAATTTGTGCTGAACAGTTTTGATTACAACAATATCTTCTATCTGATTAAGCCAATAGGAAAGATTGACCTCAAAAAGGCATTTGAGAAATATGATATGCTCAAATCAAGTGAGGCGTCACTTGACTTTACAAAAGTCTTTGAGTCTTTAGGTATTTCAAAAACCACAAAGGCTTCCAGAATTGTCATAGAATCAGAAAGCAGCTACACCCCTATTAACACTAAAGACATTGCTCTAATAGAAACTGACTTCAAGTCTTCCGTTGTCTATCTGACCAATGGAAAGAAATATCCTTGCAGCATGAACCTCAAAAAATTTGAGGCCACTCTAGACCCGGACAAGTTTATTAGGGTATCAAGACAATGCATAGCAAATGTCGACTGCATCCTGTCAATCAACAAGAGCGTTATAGGAAAACCAAAGATTATTCTAAAGCCCGGTTGTGCCATTTCAGAGATTGAAATCAGCAAGGACAAGATAGATAAGATTATCGATTCACTCTAAAAAACTAGTGATTCATTCCTAAAATTGGGGTATTCGGTAAAATACGTTTCACTGCATACCAATTATTTACAATATTTGTATCGATAATACTATGCAGATGGAAATGTCCATGTGATTTGGAGCATTCCTATTAATTGAACAATACGCTAAAAGGATGGCCTATGCCATCCTTTTTTCATTTATATGATTAAGCCGAGAAAACCCAGAAGTCTCTCTTTAGTTCGTGGGTAGTTCACACTGTCAACCATCCTTAATCCGAAAATCGTCACTTCCCCATGAAGTACTTCTTATCCTCAAGTGACAGCTTTTCTATTGCATATCTAAGCATCGTCCTTGGCATGGTCTTGTAGCGTTTTGACAAGTACTCTTTAAGTCTATTCTCATCTCTTTTACCGGCCTCTCTAAGAAGCCATCCTACTGCCTTCTGCAGAAGATCATGAAGAGGTGCTGGTTTATCAAGGAAAATATCAGCGATGGCATAGGTATCATCCAACTGACCGTCTCTAAGAAGAGCCATTGTACTGACAATGCCTATCCTTTGTTCCCATATTGTCTTTCCGCAAGTAGCAAGGCTATACAGTATAGATCTATCTTTCTTGTCCAGAAGGTAAGAGCCTACTATCTCGTAGCATGACAAATCTACAAGATCCCAGTTGTTTATATACTGAGTCCTTGACAGATAATAATCAACTATCTCCTTCTGTCTTATAGGGTCTTTCTTAGCCTTTTTGAAAATCTTGACAAGACAGAGAAGAGAAGCAAGTCTCACTTCATGATATTCGTTAGAAATACACTCATCTATATCTGAGATTGATACCTTATCCCATACTTTTGATATAACTTCTCTTGTTACAGGTACCTTGATTCCAAGGAACTTGTCCCCTTCCCCATACTGTCCGGGACCAGTCTTGAAGAACCTGGATAGTCCTTCAACCTGGGAATCGTCCCTCTTTTCAAGAATGCTTTTTAGAAGTAAATTTTCCGACATGATAATTCAAGTGATTTGATTTAAACGAAGATACAAAAAAATAGGCCAAAGACCCGAAAGCCTCTGACCTATATTAAGAATTATAACTCCAGACAGACTAGTTGATCTGATAGATAACTGCTGAACAGCCATCAATTGTGATCTTATCAGTAACCTTTCCCTGCTTGAATGTCACCTTCTTGTAGAATCCACCTACAATCTTTGGACTCTTCTGTGAGTATGTAGGAAGGTCTACGCTCACCTTCTTTGCTGATGGGTTGATAACAACGAGACACTTGCTGCCGTTAATTGTTCTCTCATATGCCATTGGGTATGGCTGGTCGAGACTGCTGACCAGCTTCCAGTCACCATCATTTCCAAGTGCTGGAACATCTAGACGGAGCTGAAGGAGTGTCTTGACATAGTTCAGAAGTGAGTTTGGATCTGCCATCTCGCTCTCTGCTGTTCTTCTCTTTGGATCAGGATCCTGAGGGATGTAGAGCTTGTCTGCATCAGCTGTAGAGAAACCCGCATTCTTGCTGGAGTCCCAGAGCATAGGAATTCTTGTACCAGTTCTAGCACCGGCTCCCTCAACTGGACTAACCCATCCCTGGTGAGTAAGACCGATCTCATCACCATAGTAAAGGAATGGAACACCTGGCATTGTGAGGAAGAATGTCATCGCAACCTTAAGCTGGTCTGTAGAAGTTCTTGTTCCAGCAGAAAGGCGTGTGAAGTCATGATTTCCAGAAGGCATACTTACATAACCCTTGCCCTTTACTGCATCATACTGATAAGTGTAGAGGTCATACCATGTCTTGAGTTCTCCGTTTCCTGCGAGGTCAAAGTAGCAGTCCTGATGCTCGTTGTTTCTTCTGTTGATATTGAAGAAGAGTGTTGAGTAGTTGTACTGACCGTCATGGCAGAAGAAGTCGATGTTGAATCCTGCCTCAATTGACTGAGAAGGGTTGAACCACTCAGCGATAAGGACGTTCTCAGGATAGTTCTTCTTGAACCATGAAGAGAAGTCATTCTGCCAAAGGGCGATAGTTGCAGACTTGTCAAAGTCATTCTTAACAAGAGATGCTGCCATATCTACACGGAATCCGTCCACACCCTTGTCCATCCAGAACTGCATGATGTTCTTAAGCTCTCTTCTCATTGCCTGTGGGCCTGGATCGTCCACTCCCTGCTCCCATGGGTGATTTGGATCAGGGTTAGCGAATCCGTAGTTGAGAGCCGGCTGAGTATCAAAGAAGTTCTTTACAAAGTATGGTCCTCTAGGAGCATCTGTCTTCACAAACTTACGAAGAAGGCTTGCAGAAGAGTTCATAAGAGCCGCATAGTCAAGCTGCTGACCAGACTTCTCTGTCGGATCCTCAGGCTTGAATGAAGGCCAGATATAGTAGTCACTGTATCTCTGATTAGGATCTGCCTCCTGGCTCTGGATGAACCACTCGCACTGATCTGAAGAGTGACCTGCAACAAGGTCGAGAACAACCTTCATTCCAAGTGAATGAGCCTTGTTGACAAGAGCAACGAGGTCTGAGTTTGTTCCAAAACGAGGGTCAACCTTGTAGAAGTTGATGATATCGTATCCACCGTCAGTCCAACCGGACACGAAGATAGGGTTCATACCGTTTCCATCAGAATCCTGGAAGGATGATGGATAAACCTGATAAACTACAGCCTCGTGAATCCATGAAGGCATATGATGAATACCTTCCTGGGCCGAAAGCGATAGTGCTGATGCCATCAGCACTGATGCCGACAGCATAAAAGACTTAATTGACATAGATATTATTTATTTGTTTTTTAATCATTTACATGAGTATACATCTTTCCACTTTGAGGTGATACACCTCTTTTTGCAAAGATCTCTGGTACTGTCACAAATGTGAATCCCTGCTTTTTTAGCTCCGGTATAATAGTCTTCAAAGCTTCAACCGTATTGTCATTTCCTTCAAAGTCATGAAGAAGAACAATCTGTCCGTCCTGGGCTGACTCAATGACTCTTCTAGCCCTTTCTTCAGCTGAGACTTCTGCGACCCAGTCATCACAACCCTGTCCGCAAATAGCAGGCATCTGGATTGTCTGGAACATCTCATCGCTTGTAGAGATATAAGGAGGACGGTAGAAAGAAGGTGCCTCTCCTACATAACTCTTGACAATGGCCGAAGTCTTTGCAATCTCATCAAGCATCTGATCTTTGGTCATTGTATTAAGTGCTGTATGAGTGAAAGTGTGATTCTCAATATCACAGCCCATACTATGAGCCCTTAGCATCATCTTGGATGACTCTTCATTAATGTTCTGTCCGATTACAAAGAAAGAAGCCTTTATCCCATTCTCTTCAAGTACATCCAGGACCTTAGGTGTCGTTGATGTATTTGGGCCATCATCGAAACTAAGAGCTATGATCTTACTTTCCTCTCCATTCTGACTGGAATTATTAGTCCTTCTACCTGTGCATGACACAGTTGTCAGAATCACCAGTACAGTCAATAAACAATTAAACAATCTCATAAAGGTCAAGCATTAAAAGTTAGATTTTCAGTATCAATTTGATATACTCAAACTTACAAAAAAATCTTGGCATTTTGAGAAATTGTCTTTGAAAAAAATCTACTATGCCTTGTTCTTTTGTTATTGCTCAAAAGCCATTCGGCATACTATTTGATAAATAATTTTCAAAACACAATTTTTATTCAATTACTAAACAACTTGACAAAAATGGGTAAAAAAGCTATCATCGTTATTGACATGTTGAATGACTTTGTAACAGGTCCAATTTCAACTCCAAGAGTCAATCACATCATCGAACCTACTAAGAAACTTTTTGAGATGGCTCGTGAGCAGGGTGTTCCAGTTATCTACACAAATGACTGCCACACAGCTGAGGTCGACAAGGAATTCAAGGTATGGGGTCCTCACGCAATCGAAGGAACTTTCGGTGCTGAAGTTATCGATGAACTCAAGCCACAGGCATGCGACTACGTTATCCCTAAGAAGACATATAGCGGTTTCTATTGTACAACACTTGAACTTCTCCTTAGAGAGCTTGGAGTTGACACAGTTGTCATCACAGGCTGGCAGGCTGACTGCTGCTGCAGACACACATCTGCTGACGCATTCTTCAGAGGATTCAACATCATTGTACCTAAAGAAACTACTGACACTACAACTGAGGAAGGTTACATCGGAGGTCTTGAGTATATCAAAAACATCTATGGTGGAACAATCTGCAGCGTAGACGAAGTTCTCTAGAAATCGATAATCTTTTAATCAATAACTCCGACAGACCTGTAAAAAAGGTTTGTCGGTTTTTCTTTTGACTAACAATCGAAAAGAGACTGGCACAATAAAACTCCATTGCGCCGGTCTCTTGATATTTAGTTAATTCTAGTTAGAAGCAAGAACGTCATTGATAGCCTGATCCGGCTTAGCAAGCACCTTACTTGTCTTGTCAAGCCACATAAGCTGTCCCTCTTCTGGAGTGTACTTTGGCCACTTAGGAAGATCACCGCTATTAGGGTCACCTGTCAGCATGAACTGACGGAGAGTCTTACCCATCTGAGTTGCAAGTTTTCTAGGCTCTGGACCACCACCTGTATGTGAATACATCATATCAGTATTCTGGTACCAGAATGCGATATCCATTGTATGGAATGCACGGAGCTTACCATCAAATACTGGAGGACAATATGCGAACCATGCTGAGTATACATCTCCACCCTGAGCATATTTAGCATCCTGTGAAGCAATCTGGTTAGGACGCATGTTCCAAGCAAGAAGATCAAGCCACTCGATTGGCTTCATGCTAGGAAACTCCTTCTGTGCAGCATCAACAAGAGCCTGAGCCTTAGCCGCATACTGAGGATAGTTCTTTGCAAGATAAGCAACTGCCTCTTCCTTTGTGATGTCCTCAATGTCCTCATACATACTGAGTGAACGCTCTGCTGTAGTAGCGCTGAAGATTACTGGAATGTTCTCAGCGTGACCACCCTTCTGGAAGTATCCGCCAACAGGGATGATAGTACCATCTTCAACTGGTGCAAATCCCATACGCATACCTGTAGTCTTAAGCTCTGGATGATCCTCAGAGTATTTAGATGCAGCAGCATGTGCAAGAACGTGATACTCCTCCCAAGGCATCTGCTGAAGCTTGTCCACTTCGCTTTCCTTAAGACCGGCCTCCTTGAGGATATACTTACCGATTTCCCTTGAGATATTCTGGTCCATTGCTCTTGAAGCGTTACCGCTGAGTGCAACAGCCTTATGAACCATACCGCGAGCAGACTCCATAGCAAGGACGGTACAAACCTTTGCACCACCACCTGACTGGCCCATGATAGTCACATTGTTAGGGTCGCCACCAAATGCAGCGATGTTCTCCTTTACCCATTTAATTGAAGCAACAAGGTCCAGAACACCGACATTACCAGATGCTGCATACTTCTCACCGAATGCTGAGAGGTCTGAGAATCCGAATGCGTTGAGTCTGTGGTTTACAGAAACGAAAACTGCGTTTTCTTCTCAGATTGATGTTTGGCTAAGTAATAACTCTGCTG
>JAKSJT010000184.1 GCA_024402125.1 Bacteroidales bacterium | reverse complement strand
AGACGGAAGTATCGACACAAAGTCTTTCGTAAATGATTTCGCAAACGATCTTAAGCCTTATATCGAGAAGAACTACAGAGTGAAGCTTGGTTCAGCTTATACAGCACTTGCAGGTCTTTCTCAGGGTGGTCTTGAGGTTACTGAGACAATCCAGGCACATCCAGACTTCTTCGCATATGTCAATGTAATGAGTTCAGGTTGGTTCGTAAACAATCCTCAGATGTACGAGGATGGCGAGAAGGCTCTTGCAGCAGCAGCTCCAACTCTTAAGAAGACTCTTAAGTATCTCAAGTTCACAGTAGGTGGTGAGGAAGATGGTGCATATCCTAACTGTCATGGTATGATGAAGGTATACGACAAGCTCGGTATCAAGTACGATTATTCAGATATGCCAGGTGGACACTCATGGTATGTATGGCGTCATGACCTCTATAACTTTGCACAGAAGCTCTTCAAGCTCAAGTAATCAACTTTATAGAAATATATAAAACTAGATATGGCTCTTGGGATTCCCGGGGGCCATATTCTTTAATATCTCTGGAAACTACAACCTATATGCGAATCCTAAATATACAATGTGTCTTGCAGGGGAGGCGGAGCCTAGATAGTAGTAGTTGTATCCAAGTTCAAGGGTTGATTTGGAACCAAGACTAAGGGCGACTCCTAATACATTGCTCGATTTTGCAACTCCTATAGCATCCGCAGCCTTTATGAATACATTTCCGTCTTCATTATGTTTGATGTATTTGCCGCTGGTGTATGGCTCTATGAACAGGATCGGAGATACAATTGAATTCGGAATTCTACAGCTCAACTGGACTTTTGATCGAAGAAGGAAGGCTTCAGGCTTGATGACATATTGTCCCATCTCTCTTCCTGAGAAACTCCACTGACCCCATTTCTGTGACACTTGGATGTAAGGGAGAAGAACATGTCTGTTTGCAGTTTGTGCCATGGCAAAGTCATAGATAAATCCGAGCGTCAGCCATGAAACAGGTTTATACCAAACTCCAGGCATGACTAGACCGCAGTCAAGGTCCTGGGCATTGCCTTTTGATCTATGCTCCAGACGAAGAAGAGCTCCGACTTTAGGACTGAAAGTCTTGTTGAGAGATATATACTGCCAGATACCCCAATCATCCTGTGCGGATAGGCTCAGGCTCATAATAAGGGCAAATACGGACAATAATATCTTCTTTTTAATTCTCATGTCAGCAAAGATAACACAAAAGAATTATTGATGATATGGTCAAAAACAGTAGAATGGAGAAAGAAAGTGGAACTTGATTCGTAATAGTAATAACAAGCCGGATGAGACACAGGAATCTGGCATGTATTTCGATAGAAAGAAATTAACTTAATCAAATTACAAATTATGGCAGAGAACAATAACAACCTCGATCTTACAGTTTATGAGAAGCATTATTCAGAAGATAAGTTCTGGGACAAAGTAAAGGCAGTTGCTAAATCCGCTGGATCTAAGCTAATCTATTCGGCATTGGTTCTGTATTATGCTGCTCAGTCGGACAAGACTCCCAAGTGGGCTAAGACAACAATCTATGGTGCACTCGGTTACCTTATTCTTCCTGTAGACCTGATTCCGGATTTCATTCCAATGGTGGGCTTTGGAGATGATTTATCAGTCATTGTTGCAGCAACTGCACTAGTTGCCATGAACATCACAGATGATGTTAAGAAACAGGCTAGGCAGAAGCTGTCGGATTGGTTCGGTGAGGATGCAATAAAGGAAGCTACAGAAGAAAAGTAGATTTATTATTCTGTCTCTATTGCATCTACGGTGATTAATTCCTAACTTTAATAGGCCTTAGGGTCTAACCAATTATTAATCACTAAAACAAGACAAATATGAAAGCATCTGAACTAATTAAGAAACTTCAGGAAGAAGTAAATGCTAAAGGAGATAAGGAAATAGTGCTCGCAGCGAACAAGCATAGTTATATGGATGCTAAGGTCATCTCAAGAGAGGACAATATTACAATCGCTCTCTTCGATAAGATTGAAGACTAGTCATCACATACTTGGACTTGTTTTCTGGAAGCATACATAAGAACTTGTTCTTATAGAATCATGCGAGTATTCTAAAACTCGAAAAAACGGCTCAGGATCATTCCTGGGCCGTTCTTATTGTCTAGTGAGGAATATTTGACTCTATACTAGAGTGCCTTGCTTCCCCATATATTCCAATGTCTCAAGGAGTGCTAGCAGATTAGCTAGTGGGAAATCCTCTAGCAGGAAAGCCTGCTCTTTCTGCTGATCTTTCTCTCCCCATTCCTTTGCAAGCACAAGGATATCATCGTCATCATTTGTGGCAAGAGCAACTGCTACCATTCTGATGAAAGACTGGTTATCTGAATTCAGGAGAGGGAAAGAGCAGTCCATGATGTCAAGCCTTGTTGAAACCATACCGTTTTCGTCAGCATCCCTATCCTCTATAGTATCAAAATAAAGGTCTGTGATTTCATCCAGAAGAAGATTCACAAGCTCAGTGTTGAGCTCATCTGCAGAGTGGATAGGCTTATCATCAATGACTGTCATTATTGACTCATCTTCATCGTCGAGATCCTCCTCCTCAGTGAACATTTGATCAAATAGGTCATAAAGGCTTACAGCAACTATACCTCTCACTTCCTCAGTCAAGTCCTCGAAGAAGAGCTTGTAGATGTCTTTCTTGTCAATTTTGTCAAGCTCGTTTTCAAGGGCTGCTGGCACCCATAGGAATTCAGCTCTTTTTCCTGGCTGGGCCTTTGGACGATACTTTAGACCATATAGCAGGAATGGGACCTCATTGTCATCCCACTGGAAATCAATCTCGGGATCATCGACAAAGTATTCCTGGAATAGGGAAGTAAGAGGCTCTGAGAGTGCACTCAGATCCTTGTAGAATTCTCCGAATATCTCCTCAGGAATAGGAAGATACTCATCGTTTCCAAGGAAAATATCCTCTTCTTTGTCCTCGTTTATAGCACTGTCCTCGCTTAAAGAATTGCCACCTAGCAATTTGGCATGTTTTGGTGAGATTCCACTAAGAAGGTTTAGCTGCTCATCTACAGATGGGATGTCTTTTGATTTCTTTGCCATATAGTAAAGATGTTGGTTTAGTTAAAGGACTGAGGACAGGCCTGTATATATCAATACAATCATGCCCCTTGTAAAGGTACTAAGAAAAAATGCATTTGTCCAGTCAAAACGGAAAAACCATTGTTTAAAAATTTGTTGACTCATAGTGATATATTAAAAGATATTGACGGATTATTGATAATAATAAGATGATTTAATTAGTAGATTTGTGAAGGATAAATTTTGATCAAATATTAGCCATGAAAACTAAGAATCTACTTATTGCGGGCGCATTTGCCGCTTTTTCTGCAATTGCTCTTAATAGTTGCTCTGGCAGTTCTTCTGAGGTAGGACAGTCTCAAAGGACGCCAATTGCTCCAGTTGAGCAGGCTCCGCCTGCTGACCCTGGTCAAAATAACTTCGGAGGCAGTGCGAATGTCGGTGATACTACCGGTATGGCCGCTCGAATGAAGGCAATGAGAGAGGCAGCAAATAAGATCAGGACAGTTCATTTCAATGACTTGTCCATGAGTGATCCGTTCATTTATGCTGAGCCGGAAACCAAGACATACTATCTGACATCCTCAGGTGGACGGATGTATAAGAGTACAGACCTTGTTATGTGGGAGGGACCTTATACAATAGCTGATCTGAGTGGCACTTGGTGTGAAAAGGCAGGTTTCGCAGCTGCCGTAGAGATTCATAAGATTGGCAAGTACTACTATTATGCTGGAACCTACTCTGATCATAGCGAAATTATCCAGGCAATCCCAAAGAGATACAATGTACCTCACAACCAGACATATCTTCTTCGTTCTGAGAACGTCGAGGGTCCATATGTTCCGTTCTCAATAAAGCCAGGCTACGACTACCAGCCTTATGAGTGGGACTGCATAGATGGAACATTGTATGAGGAGGACGGTCATATCTATATGGTGTTTGTTCACGAGTGGACACAGCTTATTGATGGAACAATGGATTATATTGAGCTGTCTGAAGATTTGACTTATACTAAGTCAGAATGGCCGGTTACCATGTTCAGAGCATCCGAGGCTCCATTCTGCCGTGAGATGAATTCAATCGGAGAAGCAACATTCGGACTTAAGATGCCAGGTTGGGTGACTGACGGTCCACAGATGTTCAGAACCCAGACAGGAAAGCTAGGTATGCTATGGTCAACATGGGGTGAAGGTCGCTATCTTCAGGGAGTATGCTACTCTGAATCCGGAACTATCGCAGGACCATGGATCCAGGAGAAGGAGGCATTCCTTGGAAACAATTCAGGTCATGGTATGCTGTTCAGGACATTTGAGGGAAGACTTGTATTCCTTGTCCATCACTCAGAAGGAAACGGACCACGCAAACCTCAGTATTGGAGTGTTGATGACTCAGGAGATAAACTTGTGCTTGGCCATCAGCTTAGTGTAACAGAAAAGGGTCTTTCAAACTAACTGTAGAAGACAATTTGACTAGATAGTAAGATGCTTATTCCATACGGCGAAAGCTAAGGGATGAGCATCTTATTTGTTCTTAAGCGACGTATTGGTTACATTTGCGTTTGGCGAGATAATACTCAATTCATGTTTGAGAGAATAATAGTCAAATACAAGCACTACTATGGTGAGGCTGAGGAATACTACAAGAAGATATTCGATCCAAAGCATCAGCTCAGCAGAGTAGAGAAGGTTGTGAAGTATGCTATTTCAGCATACAAGACCAATGCGAGCAATGAAGTGGGATTCAAGTGCTCAGCGCTGGTCTACCATACGGTATTTGCAATTGTCCCGATACTTGCTCTCGTGTTCTCTGTTACTGATGGATTAGGTATTGACGATGCCCTTGATAAGATTGCGGGCTTTGTGCTGACAGACACTCCTGGTGTTATGGATAAAGTCTTTGAAATCGCAAGGGGTGCAAAGATTGATGCGACTTCCGGCGTTGTTACCACTATAAGTTCCCTCTTCCTTTTATGGTCTGTATGGACGCTTATGGATAGAGTGACTACGGTATTCAAGGATATATGGCATAACCAAACCAATCCTGATGTGGGAAGACCTTTTGGAAAGAGACTTATATCAAGGATATCTCTTCTTCTCCTGTCTCCATTTGTGATTATTGTCATGTATGCTGGTATCTCCATGATAACATTTATTGAAACATTGATTGTCAGAAAGCTTGGCATGCCAGCCTTTTTCAATATCTTCAATTACCTTATAGTATATGCCGCTATTGCAGGTGTATTTGCTGCAATGTACAAGTATATCCCATCGGTGAAGGTCAAGTGGAGTCACGCTCTAGCTTCAGGATTTGTTGCGGCATTCATATTCGCATTATTCCAATTGTTCTATATCTTCGTTCAGTCAAAGGTTTCCAGATACAATCTGGTGTATGGTGCTCTGGCAGCATTCCCACTATTCCTTCTGTGGGCATATTATTCCTGGGAGATCATCATTAAAGGGGCAGTTCTTTGCCATACCTTGGAGTGTCCGGAGGAATACGATTACATAGAAGAACCGGAGGCGATTCCAGAAGATGAAACAGTCGGTGCCAGAATCCTTAAGGATGTGAAGAACCTTGGAGCTGATCTTGCAATGGCAGTCGGTGAGAAAATTCAAGGTATCACAGGACAAAAGAAAAAGCCTCGTAAAAAACATTAGTAAAATATTATGGCTGTTTCCCAATCTAGGAGACAGCCATTATCATTTGCTATACAGTCTGCAGGAATGTCATCTGTTCGATGACCTCATCCATACTTTTTCTATCGTGGACAAGTCTGTCAATGTTGTCGTTTGCCCATGATTCAACGATTTCGAATTTCTTGTCTCTTTGGTCAGCAGAACAACCATAGCACTTAAGACAGCACTTCACATGCATAGGATTGAGTCGGTACAGACACAGTAGGACAATGATCGCTGTTCTTCTCTTGTCGTCATCACTATATGAGTTGAACCAGTCTCCCATGTAGTAGATGGTCTCATCGGAGTGACTCTCACTGTTAAGAAGAAGTCTTGTCATGTAGTTCTTATAGAACGTCTGCATGTCCTTGTCTCCAAGACATTCAGTGGCCTCAGGGGTGTAGTTGATCATATCGCTGAAGCCTTTCTGATTCTGAGTTTTTCAGCAATATGTACTAATAAGTCTGAGTCTCTGTCTTCGGCTTAG
>JAKSJT010000183.1 GCA_024402125.1 Bacteroidales bacterium | reverse complement strand
AAGAATTAACGCTCTCGATCTATCTGTTTCTCGGTACTTGCTTGTACTTGTACTTTCCTTTCAGTCTTTTCAATGAACTTGTTTTGTTTCCCGTTTTTGAGCGGGACTGCAAAGGTAAGAAGGTTTTCTTAATTTGCAATAAAATTTGTAAAAAATTTTTCGTCCCGTTCCGTAGATTCAGCATTTGTTGTGAACCCTTTCGGAAAAGCGGATGCAAAGGTACGCTTTATTTTTTAACTTGCAATACCTGTCGCAAACTTTTTTCTAAGTCAAGACACCCGCCTTAATCCACTAAAACGGATTAATCTTCGTTCATTAAGCGGCTTATGCATAATGAATATTTTTGCAAAAATTTTCAACTTTTTTCCGTCATCTCTCTAAAAACAGAAAGAGGCCCCCGAAAGGACCTCTATTCCACATATGATAATGTACTATTTTACATCATTCCACCCATTCCTGCGCCTGGAGCTACTGCTGGCATTGGTTCTGGGATATCAACAATTGCACACTCTGTTGTAAGGAACATACCTGCAACTGAAGCTGCATTCTCGAGAGCAACTCTTGAAACCTTAGTTGGGTCAATTACTCCAGCCTCGAACATATTGACATATTCATCTGTTCTAGCATTGTAACCGAAGTCACCCTTGCCCTCACGAATCTTCTGGATGATAACAGATCCGTCTACACCTGCATTTGATGCAATCTGACGAAGAGGCTCTTCGATAGCACGTGCAACGATTCTGATACCTGTAGTCTCATCCTCATTGTCACCCTTAAGGTCCTTGAGAGCATCCACTGCACGGATATATGCTACACCACCACCTGGGAGGTAACCTTCCTCTACAGCAGCACGAGTTGCATTAAGAGCATCTTCTACTCTATCCTTCTTCTCCTTCATCTCTACCTCAGTAGTTGCACCTACATAAAGAACAGCTACACCACCTGCGAGTTTACCAAGACGCTCCTGGAGTTTCTCACGATCATAGTCAGAAGTTGTAGTAGCAATCTGCTTTCTGATAAGATCAGCTCTGTCTGCAATATCCTGTGCATTACCTGCACCGCCTACGATTGTTGTGTTCTCCTTTGTGATTGTAACCTTCTCAGCCTTTCCAAGCATTGTGGCGTCAGCACCCTCAAGTGAGAAACCTCTCTCCTCAGAGATAACTGTTGCGCCTGTAAGAACAGCGATGTCCTGAAGCATCTCCTTGCGACGATCTCCGAAGCCTGGAGCCTTAACTGCTGCAATCTTAAGTGTACCACGAAGTCTGTTAACAACGAGAGTTGTCAAAGCCTCACCCTCTACATCCTCAGCAATAATAAGAAGAGACTTACCCTCACGAGCGATAGGCTCAAGGATTGGCATAAGGTCCTTCATTGCTGAAATCTTCTTATCTGTAACAAGAACAAAAGTATCATCGAGCTCTGCCTCCATCTTGTCACCATTTGTCATGAAGTAAGGAGAGATATAACCTCTGTCGAACTGCATACCCTCGACAACCTTAACTTCTGTATCTGTACCCTTAGCCTCTTCAACAGTAATTACACCGTCCTTCTTCACCTTTGACATAGCGTCAGCGATAAGCTTTCCGATGAATGTATCATTGTTAGCTGAAATAGTACCAACCTGCTCAATCTTAGAGTAGTCCTCACCTACTGCCTGGCTCTGAGACTTAAGATTCTCAACAACTGCAGCCACTGCCTTGTCAATACCTCTCTTAAGATCAAGTGGATTTGCGCCTGCTGTCACGTTCTTAAGACCGACATTAATAATTGCCTGCGCAAGAACTGTTGCTGTGGTAGTACCGTCACCTGCCTGATCGTTTGTCTTAGCGGCAACTTCCTTCACCATCTGAGCACCCATATTGGCGAGTCTATCCTTAAGCTCGATCTCCTTTGCCACAGAAACGCCGTCCTTTGTAACCTGAGGAGCACCGAACTTCTTATCAATAACAACATTGCGTCCCTTAGGACCAAGTGTAACCTTTACTGCATTTGCAAGAGCATCTGCGCCTTCCTTCATCTTGGCGCGTGCATCTACATTAAAACTAATTTCCTTTGCCATAGTAAATATCTCCTATAGATTAAAGAACAGCAAGAATGTCAGACTGACGAACGATGAGATACTTCTTGTCGTCAACTGTGATTTCTGTACCTGCATACTTTCCATAAAGGACTGTATCACCTACCTGAACCTCCATTGGTTCATCCTTTTTGCCAGGACCAGCTGCGAGAACTGTTCCCTGCTGTGGTTTTTCCTTTGCTGTATCAGGAATGAAAAGTCCTGAAGCTGTCTTTGTCTCAGCCTCCTTAGGCTCGATCAGAACTCTGTCTGCTAATGGTCTAATCATGATATTATTCTTTTTATTTGTTTTTTCTGTAAAATATATCCCTTGCAGGACACCTCTTTAAAATCAAAGGATATGCCAACAAGGGCTAACTGACAAATTGTCACAACGATTATTGTGAGCTAAATTCATTACGCTAACACAAGGCTTTTCTTTTCCAGTTTACTGTTCCTATCCAGATAAGAAGAATTGCCAAGTAATATGGGATAAGAATGACCAGTTTCATTCTCACATCCGGGTACAGAAATCTGTGCATTGCCAATATGAAATCTGACAGCACAAATATACTTCCTCCCATACATACGAGATAGTTTTTTGTTTCCGAACTAGCAACAAAAGAGGTCAATGCCATTGCCGAAATCACAAACACATATACAAGCACTCCTATTTTTATTGGAAGAGGACCTGCATTTGGTACATATTTCACCAGTGCGAAAAGAATGACCAGAGATAGTACGGCCAATACAACCTTCGGTGATTTACTGAAGAAACTCTCAGTTGTTCCTCGCTGATATTTACTTTCCTTAAAAACAGAATAGAAAGCACAAATAAACAGCACATGTGCAACTGTAAATCCAGCCATCTGACCAATAAAGCTCGAAGCTGCTCCCATATAGTCTCCAACCGCACAGAAAAAGAAAGCTAAAGCCAACTTCTTAGGATGAAGCCTACACGCTGACAGGGTCAAAATCAATGTAGGAATAGCAATCTTATACTTTATTATATATATAAGTATAGGACTTGTCGGATTTCCTAGCAATTCTTTGAGATAAGCAGTCCTAATTAAATGCAAAACAGCAAATACACAGAATAGGATAAGTGCTGTCCAAAAGACCACTTTCTCTACCTGGTATTTGCTATGTCTTGTCATATTTTCAAGTTTTATCTGGCTCCGCCTCCAAAACCGCCTCCGGAGAATCCGCCGCCTCCGCCGAATGAAGAGTGTCCTCCATATCCGCTACGAGCACGAGCCTCTGCCTGCTGAGCCGCAATCTTCGCATTTGTAATAGAGTTGGCAAGAGAATTACTCATACGCATTACATTAACATATGTGTATGGGTCCATTCCGACAACCTCTTCAAACATCTTAGGGTTGATGTCCTTAAGTTCCTTGGCCACCTTATCCGCTATTCCACAAAGGGATGCGAAGATCAAATAATCCTGCCAAAGACCAACCTCCGCGGTTGTCCTTTCCCTTGAAAGAGTGAAGTCAGACAAATACTTCTTAAAGCCGATCACTTTTCTGGCTTCTGCCTGACCTGCCTCATTAAGTTTGTCCGTACTGACTGCATACTTATCTCTAGCAAGAGCTGCCCAAGCCTCCTCGTTTGAAAGGGTGATCCAGGCGTTGACTCTCTTCGTGTTTCTCTTTGACCATCTTGAGAACTCCTTATTCTGAAGAATCACATCAGCTCCACTAGCCTCTTTCATCATATCATAAAGCTGCTTTTCCGGAACCGAGAGCTTTGACATATCAGAAGAATCATTGAAGAAGATCTCAATCTTGTCATCAGCATCTTTCCTTGTAGAAAGCTGGCCATCCTTAATCATCTTAAGAATCATCGCAGATGCGAATGTACTGTTCTGTCCAACAAGGTTCAATTTGCTGAGCACCCAGTACGACTCAAGAAGGTTACCCGAGAAAGGAACTTCTCTACACCAGTCAACATCCTTGATCTTATACTTTCCTATTATGTTCTCCCTATGAGCCTTGGCAGAATAAAATACAGCGACTACCGATCCCAGAATCGTAAGAATCATTATGATGAACGGAGTGATGTCATCGTCATCAGCTGAGAAATCCGCTCCCTCCAATGCCTGGTCAAGTACAGCCTGGAAATCTCGATTCTGAACGCTTGGAGAAGAAAACATCCCCTTGTCAAAGCGAGCTAGAATAATAACGGAACTTCTGCTCGAGAAGCTTGATGGAGTAGCCGCAACTGTTCCATCTCCCTGAAATTCCATTGTTCCGTCATATCCGAATCCCCAGATTCTGGTATTTGCAGCATTGAACTCATCCTCCTGCGAAGAAACCGTCACCTTGACATTTCTTATAGATGCAGAAATACCAGGAGAGACGAACTGCATATGGAGCATATCATAGTCATTTAGGGTCTTCACTGCATTTGTCATAGTGTATGACACAGTGAAAGTATGACGACCATGACTGCCAAGTCCCCAACATATCTCACAACCGTTTGACTTGGTAACGATTCCGCACCTTCCTGCTTTTGCAGACAAAGAGCGGTTCACATCCCACTCCCCTTCATTCACATACACCATACCGGTTTCATCAACAACCGAGAGGTTCTTGATTCTGATGTCTCCCAGATTACTTCTAACAAGATACCACTCAGTACCCTCGTCTGATGACATGTCCCAGACCTCAGTTATGTGAGCTGCTCCCTGCTTGTCGAGAACAACTTTAATGTCAAGATTCCTCACTGACTGGGATGCAAAAGCAGCCACAGCAATGAGGAATGATATAAATGTGATGAATAATCTCTTCATTTACATTTTGAATGAAGGCATTTCTGTCTTACCAACAGGCTCCTGGAGATAATCCTTAGCTGCAAATCCGAGGAATCCAGCAACGATAGAATCAGGAATCTGACGAATCATTCTATTGTACTTAGTAACTGTGTCGTTGTATGTCATACGGCTAAGACGAACCTGGTTCTCGTAAACATTTACGCTATCCATTGTCTTATTGAACATATCATTTGCCTTGAGATCAGGATACTTCTCAACAACAACATTGATGCTCTTCATAGCATTGTTGATGAGCTCCTCCTGCTTCTGAGCATCTGCTGCTGAGCTAGCGCCTGTGATATTAGATCTCATAGCGATAACATCCTTGAGAGTCTTATACTCGTGCTCATTATAGCTCTTGATAAGTTCTGCGAGTGCTGAAAGAGCATCCCAACGGCTTGACTGCTGAACACCAATCTGGCTCATAGCATTCTTTGTGAGCTCGTCCACTTCAACCAACTTTCTCTGAACAGAGATTACCCAAAGTACCAAAACCGCAATAACGGCAATTACAATAATAAGTGTCATTTCTTTTAAGTATTAATCTTTATTAACTATTTCATCCACTGAGGCTTGTCGTAAAGCCCCTTGTCCTTAAATTCTTTCCTTTCTTCGTCCCATGAAGAATTATAATATACGGTGTCGGCCCTATCTGTATAGAGGACTCCGTTCAAATGGTCACATTCGTGTTGAAATATTACGGCAGCATAGCCCTTAATAGTTTCATTTTTTGTCTCCAATGTTTCAATATCCTTGTAGGAAATCTCTATTTCCTGATATCGCTTTACCATTCCCCTATAAGGAGGAACTGACAAACAACCTTCTGGACCTTCCACTTTGTCACCCACAAAGGATACTATCTTGATATTAGGGTATACTTCATATGGCTCGCCTTCTTTGTCTGTTCGACACACTGCTATGACATTTCTGGAAATTCCGATCTGAGGTGAAGCCAGACCAACTCCGCCTTGCTGTTCGGACTGGACAGTTGACAGGAGTTTCTGTTTCAACACCTGGAATTGAGGACTCCTTAACGCTTCATCCGACAAATCAGTACACTGCATGCGAAGTACTACTGAATCAGCCTTATCTGCCACATCCAGCACATACATGACATTGTCTGATTTTTCTATGATTTCGAGTTCCGAAGCACTGAAAGAACCAGGGTCAGAAGTCTTATTTCCTGATCCACAACTTATCAGAAGAAGAATTCCTGATAAAAAAACGGAAAGTGATAATACTATTCGTCTCATAGTAAAGTCGGATATACTATCAAAATTACGGAATTATTTCGGTAAAGACAAGAAAAAAGGTTCCTAGAAATTAATCTAAGAACCTCATTTTGTGGGAGAAGAGGGATTCGAACCCCCGACCCTCTGC
>JAKSJT010000182.1 GCA_024402125.1 Bacteroidales bacterium | reverse complement strand
GTTGTGTTGTCCAGTATTATTCTGTCTTACCGTCCATTACCATTCTGAAAAGATTGCAACCGATAAAGTTTCCAATAACAATACAAATATATAATGGAATGATTTTCAAAATGTTCTCTCCCCAGAACTGAAGTGATGCTGTAAGATAGTAGAATGCATCAGCAACGCAGTGCGGGAATCCACATACGATGAACATAGGAACGCAGAAAAGAAGAGGTAGATACTGTCCCTTTCTAGCGAAAGTCACCGCTGTTGTCATCAGGAATCCACATCCGATAGCAAGCAGTCCTGCCCTTATTGGTCCAATGGCAAGTCTTGCCTCAAAGATCTTTTCAGCAGACTCCTGGATTGGCATTGGGGACACTCTGGCAAGAAGACCTACGCATAGACATCCTATAATGTTTCCAAGAAGAATCAGGAAAACCTGTCCGAGTTCCCCCTTCTGGAAGAATCCGGCAGTTCCTGTATACAGTTTAAGCTTATAGCTGACAACTGCTATAAGACCGCAAGCGAAAAGAACTGCACCGGGAAGGCCTCCCGTTGCAAGATAACCGAATCCCGCAATACCGATACAGATACCGGCAAGGATTGAAGACTTTAGGATTGTGACTGTACTGTTCATGCTGCAAATTTAGAATCGGACTCTTCCCTAGTCAATAGATGATGCAACAACTTATCAACAATATACTTGTTAATATTCACTGGTCACCTAAATCACTCCACTTTTTTGGATTAATACAAAGTATTAACAAAGAAAAAGACTATCTTTGGACCGGTAGTGTATAGAAGACCACTTACATATAGTGGTGATTTCTTGAATTTTAACATCAAAAAATTAATGAAACGTTTTCTTTTATTGGCATTAGCCGGTCTTGCTATTGGCAGCGTATCCAGTAGTGCCGAGACCATCCGCTTTGCGTATCGTCCGAGCCTATCTCCGGATGCAAAGCAGATCTATTTCTCCTATGACGGAGACATCTTCAGCGTTCCTGTAGCAGGTGGTCTTGCTACAAGTGTAATCAACCTAGGCGGTAACGAGAACAACCCTCTTGTTTCTCCGGACGGAAAGTGGCTTGCTTTCTCATCGGACATCATGGGAAACAATGACATCTATGTTATGCCTCTAGGTGGTGGAAAGGCAGTTCAGCTCACATACCATGAAGCACCAGATGTAGCTATCTCATGGTCAGCGGACTCAAAGTACATCTACTTCGAGTCAACTCGAGGAAGCGCCAGAAAGACTACCTACAAGGTATCAATTAATGGTGGAACACCTGAACTTCTGTTCGATGGTTACTTCAACACCATCGTCAACGTTGTTGAAAACCCAAAGACTGGAGAGATCCTCTTCAACGAATCAATGGAAAGCATCTCCTTCCCAACAAGAAAGAGATATGTCGGAGACCATAACCCAAATATCAAGAGCTATAACCCAAAGAGCAAGGAATACAAGGAGCTCACTTCATACATAGGAAAGGATACCTGGCCAATGGTTGACAAGTCAGGCAACATCTACTATGTAAGTGACGAGGCTAACCTTGAGTCTAACATCGTGAAGTATGTCAAGGGCGGAAAGCCTGAGCAGCTCACATCGTTCGACAAGTCAGTCCAGTACCCTACCATCTCAGCAGACGGATCAGCAATCGTATTCCTTAAGGACTATGAGATCAACGTCCTTGACCCTAAGACAGGTAAAGTGAGCGTTCCTGAGATCAAGATTGCAGAGAGCGGAGCTGCTATCAAGCGTCAGTTCTCCGAGCAGAAGCCATCAGCTGCTGCAGTATCCCCTGACGGAAAGAAGTTCGCTCTTGTTATCCGTGGAGAACTCTATGTCTCAGACGCAAAGTGCGAGTATCTCCAGAAACTTGCAACCCCATCAAATGAGAGAGTAAGCGAAGTTGCTTGGGCAAAGGACAACAAGACCATCTTCTACACCAGAACAAACAAGGGATGGACAGACCTCTACAAGATCGCAGGAGACAACTCATCAAAGGAAGTTGCAGTATACAACTCAAGTGCAAACACAAAGGGCCTCAAGGTATCCAACAAGAAGGACAAGCTTGCATTCATTGACGGAAGCAAGAGCGTAATGCTCTGCAACATGGAGTCAGGAAGCGTAGAGAAGATCGCAGATGCTGAGTTCTGGTCATTCCAGAACTATGACATCAGCTTCTCAGCAGATGACAGCTACCTCGCATTCGATGCAATGGACAGATTCGAGTCAGACATCTTCGTGTACTCGTTCAAGGACAAGAAGCTCACAAACATGACTCACTCTGCTTCTACAGAAGGCAGCATGGTATTCTCCCCTGACGAAAAGAACATGTACTTCCTAACAAACCCTACATCATCTACATTCCCTAAGAGAACAAGAGCATACCTCTACAAGCTCCCGCTCCAGAGATACGAGACTCCTTTCAAGTCTGACAAGTTTGACAAGCTGTTCGCTGACGATGCCAAAAAGAGCTATGCTCCAGCAGCAGCCAAGTCAGATGCAGCAGCATCTAAGAAGAACAGCAGCAAGAAGGCAGCAGCCGAGCAGCCAAAGCCAGAGACAAAGAAGGAAAGCAAGAAGGACACTTCAATCGTAATTGACTTCAACGACATCTACAAGAGAATGACTAGAGTTGAAAGAAGCGGTTACCAGAACAACCCTTATGTATTCGCAACAAAGAATAAGAGCCTTCTTTTCTACACATCATCCGGTGATGGCCAGGGAGGCCTCTACGCACTTGATCTCAGTGACCCTGAGGCAAAGCCTAAGCAGGTTACCCTTAAGGGAGGATCTGGATACGGCACATTCTTCTCATCAGACAATGACCTCTATGCCCTCTCCGGTGGAACAATTCTCAAGATTGACCCTAATTCACTTAACGGAACAGCAATCAGCGTATCAAAGAATGTAGAGAAGGTCCTTTCAGACGAGTTCTCACAGATGTTCTATGAGACATGGGCCGTTCTCGAGCAGAACTATTACGACGTAAACTTCCATGGTGCTGACTGGTACACTGTCAGAGACTACTACGCAAGCCTTCTTCCATATGTAAGAACAAGGGAGAACCTCCGCACAGTCATTGCAGATATGCTCGGAGAGCTCAACTCTTCTCACCTTGGATTCACATCAACAGGAGCTGAGGAGACAACTGCAACAAAGACAAGGACAATCGAGACCGGTATCGTATTCGATAACAAGAACCCTTACAAGGTCGACAGAATCATTGCATACTCTCCTGCTGATAAGTTCGAGATCGACATCAGAAAGGGTGACGAGCTTGTTGCCATCAACGGAGAGAAGATTGATCCATCAGTCAACAGAGAGAAGTACCTTTCTTCTCCTGTATCAGCTGACGAGGTCAAGTTCACATTCAAGCGTGGCGGCAAGGAGTTCGATGTAAAGCTCCACACAACCACATTCTCCGCTGTCAAGACACTTGCATATAACGAGTGGGAGAACAGAGGAGAAGACACTTAGAATTTTATCTCTAGATGCAGAGAAGAGAAATCGTTGAGAAGAAGACTGGCGGAAAGGTTGCATACATCCACATGAAGGCAATGGGAGATGAGGATCTCACAGCATTCCTTCAGGACATGCACACATATGTTGCAAACAAGGAAGCACTCATCCTTGACCTCCGTTACAACACTGGTGGTAACGTTCACAAGGAGGTACTTGACTTCCTCCGTCAGCAGGAGCACTTCCAGTGGTCTTACAGGGACTTCCCTAAGACAACACATCCAAACATTACTCCAGCTGGTATGCCAATCGTTTGTCTTGTAAACGAGCACAGCCTCTCTGACGCTGAGGTTACATCAAACGGTATCAAGACTCTCGGCATCGCCAAGCTTGTCGGTACAGAGACATACAGATGGATCATCTTCACATCATCTGTAAGACTTCTAGACGGATCTACCTGCCGTATGCCAGCATGGGGCTGATACAGTGTAAACGGTGAAGACCTTGAGCACATCGGTGTAACTCCGGACATCTATGTCAAGAACACATTCAAGGATAGACTTGAGGGTAAGGACCCACAGCTTGATGCTGCAATCAAGGAGATCCTTTCTGAAATGAAATAATCATTTCTGAAATAATATTTTAAGAATCGCTTCATGGACTTAGAACATTCATGGAGCGATTCTTTGTATTAGGCTGCGAACAAAGCAAAATAATGTCAATACTATTTCCTTAGAAGAAGATTTCGTCATATCTATTTCATCGCATTTCGCGATTATCTCCCGGTGGTGCTTCCATGGAACAAGAGTAAGCACTTCTGGAAATTCCCGCACAAACGGTGCGAGTTATATCTTGCTGACTCCGGAGATTCTTCGTATTGGATTTAAATCACTACATGTTGTTATGTCGCCATCGTAGAAGGTGAATTACTGTTAGACTCGTGCAAATCGAGACTGAAAAGAACCATCACTAACACAGAAAAGTCACTTTCATATATTATGAATATTTCATTATGAAAATTTCATAAAAGATACTTAACTTTGTATCATACAATATTATTTGGTTATTATTCAATAAATAAAACAGATCTGTTTATCTTGAAAACATTTTTGTTACATTAAAATAAACCCTATTTCAATCCCCTAGAATAAGGATTTTGAAGAGGATTCGACTAGAAGATCACAACATTGCCTGTTAATAACTCACTTCCCTTGCCTGGCGGAAACAAAAAAAAGCGTCCATGCGGACGCTTTCATTAACTGCATTCGGAAGAGGATCTATTCAGCTTCCTCGATGTTCTCGTGGTTGTGACCCCAGCAGTGCCATTCAGAATTATGCCACTTGCTTTCGCTCTTTATTCTACCCTCGCCTGTTTCAGCGTTCCACTCGATGAAGACATCGATCATGCCAAGGCCGATCTGATAGTAATGAACAGTAGCAGCTGCAGTGTATGCATTGTCTGTTGCCAATGCTGAAAGCTCAATGTAGCTCTGGTTGAAAAGCTGCTCGATACCGCAGTGAGTGAGATCAAGTTCGTATGTGAGCTTAACCTTGAGATACTGGTTGTCAACATACTCCCAGTTGCTTGAAACAAGGACTGTAGCAAGATAAGGGCTTACGTTAACATTCCACTGGCCCTTCTTTCCATCCTTTGAAGACCAACCTGTAATCCAGGTGAACTCGTGATACTCCTCAATGAAACCGTTGTACTTTGAGACCTTGAGTTCCCAGTCAACCTTGTCCTTGTTGTTTGTTCCAAGAAGAATGACATTGTAAGTAACAAGACCTTCCTTGAATGTAGCGTTCCACTCCCATGTGCCATGCTTCTGGTCAACAGGTGTGCTGTTAACGACAAGCTCAAAGCTCTTAAGAGGAATACAAGCTATATCAGAGATGATCTTGTGCCAGTTGCAAAGAACATTGGATGATGCATATGTGAAGAAATTATCATCCTCCGGAGCCTTTGTAGTAGCTGACAAAGCGGAAAGATCAAGTTTAAGAGTCTCCGGTGATGGCGGAGTTACAGGCTCAGACTCCTTTACACATCCTGTAAGGATAAAGCCCAGCGATAAAATCGCAAAAATTGTCCTAAAAAACTTCATATGGATTTTTATTACTCTAGTTTAACAATACTAAGGTACACTTCTTTTTTAAACAAAGAACGTACCACTCATATCTTTTAAGCACAATGGAACACTTTACATGCAATTTAGGCCACAGAATGGCTACAATTAGGCCATTATTGCCTGTATTGCTTCTATCATCTGTGGAGGAACAGAATACCTGATGTCCTCTATTTCTGAGGTGATCGCCTCCAGAAAATGCGGGAACTCACTTCTGTACACTTCCTTCATCTTATGTCCTGCATCGTCCCTACCGGAGAAAGAGAAGTCAGTGTTGGCCATTCGGTCACACATCTTGCAAAATGGTGCATATGGAGTCTCACGAATACCCTTGTAGTATTTCTCTCCTGCCCTTTCGGCTCTGGTTCTACCCTTGTCGTTGGTAAGTGCATACACGATCTCCGCTGCCAGGACTGACTTCTGCTCACTGAAGAACATACTTGCAGTCTTCACGACATCATTGTATGTCATTCGGGCATCCTCTATGGTGTCATGGAAATACGCACCGAACACAACAGGCATGATGTCCTCCACATCATCAATTACCAGATATCCATACTTCATGGCACTTGTTGCCACCATATCCAGATGGAATCCGTACGGAAGATTATCAGCATATGTCTGGTTAACATTTGCGTGGATCTCATGAGCCATTGTCCTTATCCTCTGAACACGACCAGCATCGGCGACAAGCACTTCCTG
>JAKSJT010000181.1 GCA_024402125.1 Bacteroidales bacterium | reverse complement strand
CGAATTTGTAAAAATTGTATTCAAAATATGAATTTATGGTGATTTGATAAGCTAGTAGGCTATTATTCTCACTTTTTTTTGATCATTTCTTCCGCCATGTCTTTTTTTATGATTATCTTTGTTGCGATAAAGTGATGCATCATCTCTTTCCAGATGGGCATATTGAAGAAAGAAGAAACAATTTTATGGAAATGACAATCAGAAGTAAGGCACCGATGAATTTTCGGTTTGAGGACACGAAACATAAGCTGGGTATCAGGATATGGGGAGACAGAATGTCTTTCCATGAACTACATGAGTTACTCTGTGTCTGTTGGGATTGCGAAAATGTCGATATGTCACATGCGGAAGCATGCTCGTATATTGGTGTAATCTCTTATTTTAGCTATGAGGTGCGCCATGCTTTCATGGGAGATAGATTGGTAACGCTGGATGGCAAGCTTGTAAAGTCTTGGGATGACTCGATATTTCAGCTTTTCGAGAAGGAGCAAGAGCGCATTGTGGTAGGCATGGAACTCTCCTGGCCTCAGATGCTCTGTATCATGGCATCATGGTGGGAATGCCTTAGGCATCAGGATTGTCCTGTGCGTGTGATAGGTATCATTCATCAGTTCACGGAGGGCATTGAGCAACTATTGCAGAAGAAAAGCAAATCGCAATATCCACAGATCGAGCCATATATTCATGGCGCTATCTATGCTGCGAATCCGTATTTGATGCACACGATGGAACACATCAATGTAGGCTATCTTATGTGGTCACGCATCAACAGGATCTCATTGAATCGCCTTGCAGACATGATGGCTTGTGCTGCATTTGGCTCGTATCAATACAATGACTTTATGTCAACCTTGAAACGCGAAGCTAAGCGACTGGGTTGCACAATCGAAGAAATGCGTTCTCAAGTAGAAGAATCGGTGTATGATATTGAACTCTAGAAAAATGCTAGATCGTCCCAAGATTGCTTATATTCCTAAGGGACTGACTGTGGACTACGAGAAGGAGTATGCCTGGTTCTTCGATCAGGAGGTGAACTATGTGCCGGAGAATCGCGAAGATTTCTTATGCCAGTTCCGATTGTTGAATCGCTGGCAGGAGAAGTCGGTACCGCAAATCATTGGAATGGGCCGGCCTGATGCTGCCTATGCTATTGCGATTGAGTCATGCAGACATATACCTATACTTCTTGGTCGAAATGATTTGCAAGAATATATCGCAAGATACAAGACCCGAATCCGGAAGATGATAGAGGGAAGTTTCTCTGCCTTGGTCACGGCGGTCAAGGCATGGAACAATGAAGAGAAGCGCAGATATGTTTGTAATTTCATCTTTGAGCAATCAAAGCTATATAGTGACTTCCGTGGCTTGCAGAAGACATTGATACAGATGATACCATCGGACGCAATTACTGGTGAACCTATTCCTGTGGCTCGTGAAATGAACACGGAAGAGTTATTTCTGTTCAAAGAGAAAGCGCGCAGGAAGGAAATAGAAGAGCGAAAGCGTATAGAAGCAGAGAAGGAGGCGAAATCGCTCATCCCATTGAATCCGGATTACGAGGAGAGAATATTTAACTCGAGAAATTTAGGATGGGATTGTGACATGATTGCTCATGAGATGTATAGAGAGAACAATCTTATCAGAGATTTGGCAGAGAATGGTAAGTGCCAAGATGCTGTTTTGAAGTTCTTGCAACTTGCAAAATCTCTGTGCCGGCACTTCGTCTCAGATGAACATTACAACTATTTCGATGATATGTATTCGCCTGGATATGCGATCGATGAATTAGTGGAATACCTCAACCAGATGATTTCTTCTGGAGTTCTGCCTGATGATGCTCGACATCTCTTAGAAGAGGGTTGGAATGAGATTCAGGAAACGGAGTGTTATAGGGATTATGGAATTCCGCAAGTGAAACTGAATTTCTAGGGAAGATAGGTGGAAGATTTATTTGCAATAGCCCGGCTGTAAGCATAACGCTTATGGTCGGGCTATTGATTAATAGGGCAAGAACCTATATTTCCCCATTGCCATGAAAATAGTCATACAGGAATATTGCCGGACACTTGGCATTTTACTTGCTATACTTCTCAATTACGCAGCTATGAGTTTTTGAATCCTTGTCATAGTTGATGCTCACAAGAAGCATCTCGTCAGAGAGTTCCTTCAGTAATTCAGGATAGTCGCGCTCTTTAATCTGGTTTATGGCAGAATGTGCAGACTTATCCCACTTAAGCTCAATGACCAATACAGGCTTGTTGGTGTTGCGTCGAGGTATAAATACTAAATCTGCATATCCCTTTCCGCTTGCTAGCTCCTGTATTTCTATGTAATGGTCGATTGCACCAAGGAAGGCTGTTCTTACAACAGAGCGTAATGATTGCTCGTTGTTATAGAAGTTCGGTGCGACCTTATGATTATGGATATATTCCACACCGGCAGCTACAGCCTCTTCGTCTTTCATCCATAGAGATTTCAATAAGGCGTCAGATCTTCGTACAAGTTCTGATAATTCCTTATGGCTTTTGCTTCCGCGAAGAGCCTCTACGAATTCCTCGCGTATTTCCTGATTTGGAAGCAATGCAGTGCGGTTTTGACGATCATAACTTAGATACCCAAAATGTATGAGTAACGTAAAAAGTTCGTCATTATCCGTAACACTGCTAATGTCATTGCCGAATCGCAACACACTCATTTCTACAGATTCTCCCTTTATCAGGCTCTCAAGTGTTTCCTTGACCCCATCGAAGTCACAATCAATATATTGCTGGAGGGCTTCAAAAGCCTCTGTCTTGGCCCAATAGTTATCGCAATGGCGTTCTCTGATGGCTGTCATTACTGAGTTGGGATTGTAGATGGCGGTTTTCTTTATCTGTGGAATGTTGACTCTCCAGTCATACGTGTCCATCTCATAGCCATCATACCATCGCTTCAGTTCGGAGAAATCCATTCCATATTTCTCAGCCAGCATCTTTACATCATCGTCATTAAAGCCAAGGAAACCGCCCATCGGTCCAGGGCTTGTCATGGAATACTCGCGGAAGTCATTAAGAGCAGACTGTGTGCCATATTTCTTGATTGGTAGGATGCCTGTCATATAAACTCCTGCAAATACAGAAGCAGTATCATTGCTCTTGAACATACGTCTAAGAAAATCAACATACTGGTCCATGATTTGTGGCTTGTTTGCTAGTTCTCGGCACAAAGCATCCCATTCATCTATCACAAAAATGAATTTTATGCCTGTGTGCTTGGCGATTTTTATCAAAGCAGGCATCAATTTCGTTTGTTCTGCTAAATTAACATCAGGGAACTCCTCTATCAGATCTGCTTTTATATCTTCCTGCATGTATGTCACGATGTTATCATCTCCTCTGTATTCACTGACGAAATTTGTTACATCAACGTTGATGACATGATATTTGTTCAAATGCTCCTTATATGACGGATCTTTGGCAATAGCAAATTTATCAAACAATGCAGAAGAATCGCAGGATTTATCGTAATATGCGCACAGCGTATTGGCCGCAATGGATTTCCCAAAGCGACGAGGGCGAGTGACACAAGTCAATCTGTTGACCGTGTTCAATGTGGAATTGATATATGCTATCATTCCTGTTTTGTCTATGTATTCGCCATTTGAATAATCTGCGAATGCGACATTGCCTCTGTTGATATACATGCCCATATTTGCTTTCTCTTTTATGTGATGCATTGTGTGCGCTATAGGTTAGTTACAGCGCTTTGCGCTGCAAAGGTAAGATATTTTTTTGAAAAAATACGAAAAAAACAGATAGAACTGTTGTTTTTTATGAAAAATTATAATGTTTGATGGATTTACGGACTGATGTTCGTAAAAAATAGAAATAAAAGATTGGTCAACAGAGAGAAGCCCGATTGTGAGTTCAATGCTTACAATCGGGCTATGTTGTGTTCTATAGTATGCTATCGACGGATTTCCTCTTCCGAGCTTTAGCAACACCGTTCTTCTTCTCGTAGTCGCTGATGCCGCGTTGCAGAAAGAGTTCCATCACCTCGCGGATGGAGAAGTGCTCCTTCTCGCTGATGTCATGGATCTTCTGGATGATGTCCTTGCTACAGACAAAGGAGAAGCGTTCCCAATCCCGCTCGTTGGTGGAAGGCTTGGGCTTAGGCGGCTTCAATACCTCTGATACGACTGGCTCCTTGACAGGTTCCAGAGTCGGAGGCTCTGGTGCAGGAGCCTCTGGTACAGACAACGGCGGCTCAACGGCAGAAGTCGCCTCAATGGGAAGGACTTCTGCAGTAGCAGATGCTTCCACGGCTGCGGCATTCTGCACCTTGATAGCAGCCAGGAGCATGTTATTCTGACTTGATTCCATACACATTATATATTAATACGTTCGATAATCTGGTCAAAGGTGTGCTCCACCAGCTTGCGCTGATAGTACGTTAGTGGCTCGATGGTGCTATACTGACGGACAGTCAGACTCTGCTTGATACGAGGAGTCATCCACCCGTGCTTGTTCAGTACCTTGCGAGCCTCTTCACGCTCCTGCTCAATCTTCGCACTCTTCTCCTCGTTCAGGTTGATGCGGTTAGGAACGAAGATGATCTTCGCCTTGCTCAGCTGCTTGACGGCATCCGCAAAACGGTCAGAGGCATCCACGTTGGCAAAGTCGTAGGCGAAAGGGATCACAATGATGTCTGCTGCTTGATAGATCGGCAGCAGGCCTGGGTCACTGATATTACCAGGACAGTCAATGACCACACACGAAGGCACTTCCTTCATGGCCTGCATGATGGTCCTGACATCCTCTACACTTGACGTATCGAGGTAATGCAGATCCCAAGGAACGACAGCGTCCGGATTCTGCTGCTTCTCAAACATACGCAGACGGAACAGCGACTGCTGAACGTCCGCATCAACTCCCATGACAGGGATCTCCTTCATGTGAAGGTAGTGACAGAAGAGGGCGCTGATAAGAGACTTGCCGCAGCCGCCCTTCCAGTTTGCTACGGCGATAATAGAGTTCTTCATACCAAAGTTGAGTTAAAATATTAAAACATACGAATCAATGCAATATTGCAAGGATCCAGTGAGTGTAGATGTACATGCTGATAAATATGACAGTGAAACAGATACAAGGGATCGAGATACATCCCCAGACCAGGAATGACTTGTATGAGAACCATACGCCATCGCTGTTCCTGAGCTTATTCTCCATCCTGTACAGGTGATCAGATAGAAGTTCCTTGATCTTGTCATTGTGCTTCTTCACGAGATCCTGTTCCTTCTCATAATAGGCATTGGAGTTTCTCAGAGACTCCTTGCATAGTTCACTGATCTTGTTCTTGACTTCGGTCTGATATTTGCGAATCAGATCTGCATCTTCCTTGTTGAGTTTCGTCTCAACTTCGATGTTCTCCACCCGGCAAATAATCTCAACGATACGGTCACAGATGGTCTCCAGGGACTTGACAAAGTTCTCGGTATGGTTTACCGATTCCTTGAAGACCTGTGTTCCGTCATCCATCGTCTTAGCCGCCTTGAGAAAAACATTGCGACTTAGTGCTACATCCAGAATGATGCGGTCAAAGTCATTGATGACCTTATCATACTCCTGCATCTTCTTCGCCTTCTCGGTAATCTTCTCAATCATCTGGACGTTCGACTGAACGCCTTCAGACGGAGTCTCCTCAGGCTGCTGCAGAGGTACAATCTCTGTGGCACCTTCTTCAAGTGCCTGCTTCAACCCGCCATTCTTGATGAGCTGAAGCGGTTTATAATTCTTGTTTCTCATATACGTTATCGTCTAAAACCATATTTGATTCTTGGACCAGGAGTACATAGCCTGTGGGCCTTAGGCACGCATCGACGTGCCCATTCTCTCTCGTCCTCGTCTCTCTTCTTGCCCCAGCCAGATTCCGGTTGGCCTCCACCACCGCCACAAGACTTAGCCATGGAAGTGGCAGCATCGACATACCCGAGGAACAGGAGAACTGCGACCTTGACCACATCATCCACCTTGGCAACATCGTTGTCTGCCGGCACACGACACTCGTTACGGAACAGGTCATAGATGCTCTTAAGAATATCCACATCAATCCTCTTCCCGTCAACTTCATATCTCGCTGTATAGCGGGCAGCTCGAACAGGCTCCGCAGGCTTGACAATAGGAGAGTTAATACGTGTCTTCATCTCTGCTGCACGGCGTTTCATCTCCATCATGAGATGCAGTTTCTGCCAGGTAGCTTCAATGTTCTTGACTGTCAGGTTACGACTCTTGCCCAGCTCTGAAGCCTTGAACTT
>JAKSJT010000180.1 GCA_024402125.1 Bacteroidales bacterium | reverse complement strand
AACCTTGTTGTAAGAAGTCATGATAGCCCAAGGGTTAGACTCCTTGACTGCAATCTCGAAGTTCTTAAGATAAAGCTCACGGAGAGCTCTCTGAGAAACATGAGAGTCGTTAGCGTTACGGTTTGTCTCCTGGTTGTTAGCAGCGAAGTGCTTGAGTGTAATACCAGTACCCTGGCTCTGTACACCATTGATGTAACCAGCAGCGATCTTACCAGCAAGAACAGGATCCTCTGAGTAGTACTCACCGTTACGTCCACCGAGTGCTGTACGCATAAGGTTGATACCTGGAGCGAGGAGAACGTCAAGACCGTAGTCACGAACCTCTGCGCCGATAACCTTACCTACCTTCATTGCTGCCTCTGGGTCGAATGTTGAAGCAACTGTGATTTCTGAAGGAATCTCAGTTGTGTTGTAAGTCTTGGAATCCCAATCTCTTGTAGGGTTGATAACAAGACGATGAGGACCGTCTGCCATGTGTGCTGCAGGGATACCAAGTCTGTTGATGATGAGTGTGCTTCCTGCTGCACCTGGGAATTTAGCCTCACCGTTGCTTCTGCCGCCACCGTGGAGGAAGTTAACCTTCTCCTCGAGTGTCATTGCTGCAATTACATCGTCGATGTTCTGCTTTGTGAGCTTAGGCTGAGCTGTAGCTACTGCTGCTCCCAAAACGAGTGTTGCGATTGAAATAGTCAGTAATTTTTTCATAAAATGTGTTTTGTGTTGTGTAATATTAATAGTACGTTAATGTGCTACTGCTATTGAATCTTCAAATTTAATCAAAAAGTTGCTCTTATTGAGAATAAGTTTCTGTGATTGAAAAAAATATGCTCTATTTTTTACTTTTTAATCATTTTTCGTTCAGTCTCTGCGTATGCATAGACTCCAAATAAGAAAAAAGCATCCTCCCAATATGGAAGAATGCTCAAATATCTATCATAGAGGATAATCAATTAGTCTGTGACACCTTTCTTTGTTGTGATGACGATTACTCCGTTTGCACCTTCGGATCCGTACATTGCACCAGCTGCGGCATCTTTGAGAACTGAGATTGACTCAATCTCCTGAACTGACATTCCGCTGATGTCAACTCCTCTTACGCCGTCAACTACAAATAGTGGGTGACTACCGCCGTTCCATGTCTGGGCGCCTCTGATCTGGATTGAATTGCCTTCAATGACAAGACCTGGAACTCTACCTACAAGAAGCTCCATTGGATTGTCAACTGCGCCCTTGTCAAGGTCCTTTACTCTAAATGATGCTACTGAAGAAGAAACCTCTTTTCTTCTTAGTACGCCATATCCAACCTCAATTGCATCGTCGTCAGTTACAGAGAGAATTTCGCTCTCTACTCCAAGTGGAATAAGGTTGACGTCGATCTCAAGGAAATCTCCGACCTCAGTGCTCATTTCTGCGTATCCGACCATACTGAATACAAGGACATCTTCTGGTTTGACGTCTTTAAGAGCCCAGAATCCTGACTTTGCCACTTTGGTTCTGTTGGAAGGATTATCCTTTACATACACTTCGCAGCCTTTTGCACCTTTTCCGTTTTCTCTGTAGACAAGACCCTTGATGATGGTCTGGGCACTTGCGGAAATGCAGAGTCCAGCAAACATCGCTAGGCTTACTATTAGGCATTTTGTGAAGTTGGAACTAGTCATAACAATACTTGATTGGTTAATACATAATAACTTATGTTACCAAAGTTATGCAAAAAAGAAGAATGCTCAACAATTCTTCTTCAACACTGGTATGACTGGTTGAAACGGTGGAATGAACTGCAGGATAAATATCTCTAGCAGTAAGGTGGATTGGATACTGGTATTATTTCTGGAATGCCATTAAGATCTCTTTAGCAGTCTTCTGGGCACTGACGCTTGGCTTGCTCCAGAGGTAGAGTCCAACTAGAATAAGACCTAGACCTGCAAGTCTGAACAGTATGTTTCTTCCCATCAGGACATAGATAAAGCCGTAACCTGACATAAGAAGTGTTACAAGGTCGCGAAGAGGTGCATTCTTGTTGCCCTCTTTTAATTTGAGTGCGTATTTGCCTTCACCTGCCCATTCAACAGTGCATGATAGGTATCTTTTCCTGAAAATGGTGGATCTGTCGATGAACAGGTCACAGTAGGCTGTGCTTTCCGGAAGGTCAGAAAGGGCCACGCCATTCGTGAACTTGCCACCGTTGGTGTCATTGACGATATAGAGTTTACCGTAGCCCGATAGGGTAGCCTTGACTGTTCCAAGCATTTCTCCGAACGACTCGTTCGAATCAATGAGGATCATTCCGGCATCCATCATCTGTACATTTGTGTCAAAGTAAGGCATATGGTATAATTTAGACTTCAAATTTAATTCAAAGAGACTAACTTTGCAACATGAGGGTTTTCTTAGGAACATTCAAATACATTTTGGCCGGAGTTGTAGCTGCGGTGCTTTGTTCGTGCTCTTCGAACAAGGTGAGTGGTGGTTCAACTTGTGAATATGCCTACTATTTCGATATAGATGAAGATGCTCATGGAACCCTTTCAGTCATTACGATTGATCCAGTGTCTTCTGTCATAGATACATTGAAAGTCGCTACTCCTTTTAATAGGATTGTCTGTATGTCCAGCAGTTTTGTTGCTGCGCTGTCAGCCGTGGGTAAAGACTCGGTGGTCGTTGGAGTATCTGCGTTGGATTATCTTTCCAATGATTTTGTCAAGGGCAATGCTAAAGAGGTAGGATACGAGGCTTCTCCAGACTATGAAACCATCGTTTCCCTTAATCCTGACCTGGTTGTGGCATATTCAGTAGGCGGTTCAACTCCAACCTATGTTACCAGGCTTCGTGACATGGGACTTAGGGTGCTTCTTGTCGGAGACTATCTGGAAGAACATCCACTCGCTAGGGCCGAGTATGTAAAACTGTTCGGAGCTCTAACCGGAAGGCTGGATGCTGCAGAAGAGTATTTTGAGAAAGTTGCCACCAATTATAATCAATTAGTTGAGCGTACAGCTGACTCCAATCCTCTTAAAGTCCTTATCAATATTCCATATTCTGACCAGTGGTTTATTCCAGGAGGGGATAACTACACATCAAGACTTGTGACGGATGCAGGAGGGAAGATACTTGGAAGTAAACTGGGGCAGAGCGAGTCTTCTGTGATATCTCTTGAGGAAGCGTTTATGCTGTCGGCGGAAGCGGATAGCGGGCTTCATCCTGGTTGGTGCGAGTCAATTGACGATATATAGTCTGTCAATCCGCTGTTCAAGGAATTTCCTGTCTTACAGAAGAGGGTATACAACAACACCCTCAGGACAAATCCCGAGGGTGGTAATGACTTTTGGGAGACCGGAGCCATGAGGCCTGACCTTATTCTTTCCGATCTTATATCGATTCTTCATCCTGAGGTGAAGAACGATTCCTTACATTTTTATGTTGAAGTCCGTTAAAGGGTTCTCGCAGTAAGTTGCTCTAATTGCAATGTCTCCATCTTCTCTTCTACAGAGAGGCTGTCTTGGCGCAAGTTCGATTGCTATCATGTCACCTGTCCTGATGTAGATAAGTGAAGTGGCTTCCTTGATAGCCTTTTTGATCATCTCGGCTGTTCCCTGGTTGTATCTGAAAATCTCCTTCTCCTCTTCGTCCTTTTTCTTTGAATAGATGACATATTCGTTGTCCTCAATTCCAAGTGTGACCTTGTTATAAAGTGGCGATGGCAGGAATGATGTGTGGTCAACCATTGATGCTGTTGAGAAACCGGTCTCACTGCCGTCAATCATCTGCTCAGGGTACAGAAGAATACCATAATTGATACCATCGAAGTACCTGTCAGCAAATCGCTCAGATACGCTTCTTCCCGGTTTGCAGATTCTGGCAAACAGGATAGGAGTGTATGTCAGTTCGTCAATGAACTCAGGAGGGAAGAAGTCTTCCGAATCCTTCTCCCATGTAGTGTCAGGGCGAGTGACAATTTTACCGTTATGTGTTATTACTACGATATTCATTTTGGTACATACAATTAGAACAGACTTCCTGTCTTTTCAACTTTTGTGTTGAATTTTCCTTTAAGAGCAGCCAGCTGATCTTCTGATGCAGGTGCTTTCTTAGCGGCATCAGCTTCCTTCTTGAACTGTTCCTTCAAAAGAGCGAACTGTCTTTTGGTGTCAAGAGTGAATTCACCCTGCTCGATCCATGCAAAATACGAAGGCTCAGTTCTGTAAACTTCTCTTGCAGTCTTTCCCTTGTGCTTTCCGAAACTAATGACAGGCTCCTTTGCATCATTGTAGATGAGACGTCCTGCATAGTCAACAGTCTTTGCCCTTCCTGAGAAGGATGCAAGGAAGTTGACATCGTTCTTAAGCTTCTCTGGGTACATGTCAAGCTGTCCTTTCAGAACTTCATATGTAGCGATTGTATCTGCTTCTGCTGTATGGGCATTGTCGAAGTCCTTTCCACCGCAGTAGAATCTATAGGCTGCCTTAAGGTTTCTGGGCTCGAGCATGTGGTAGATGTTCTGTACATCGACCATCTTCATTTCATGAAGGTTGATGTCAACATCAACATGTTTGTAGCGTCTTACTCTTTCAATCTCCTCTGCCAGGAGAGGAAGGTCGAATTTTGCCGAATTGAATCCGGCAAGGTCACTACCTTTGAGCCAGTCGGTGACTTCATCGATAACCTCATGGAACTTAGGACAATCTGCGACATCCTTGTCATAGACACCATTTACATCAGATGCCTGCTCAGCGATGTGCTTCTGACAATTGTTCTCGTAGTCCCATGGACATACTTTCCATGTCTTGATTCTCTGCTCGTTTCCTGGGAGGATCTTGACAAAACTCAATTCAATGATTGAGTCAGAGGCAATATTAAGGCCCGTGCTCTCAATATCAAAAAAGAGCAAAGGCCTTTCAAGGTTCAATTCCATATATTAATGCGAATTGTTTAGGAAATCATGATTGGCATGATGATACCGCAGATCTTCTCTTCTTCAGCCTCTTCCTCAGATGGGAGGATAAGAGCAGCACGGCGTGCATCAGCGAACTTCATCACGAGAGTGGAGCAAGACATGTTGCTGAGGATCGCGAGAAGGAATGTTGACTTGAAACCAATTGTGAGAGAATCTCCGCTGTAGTAGCAGTTGATCCTCTCATATGCTGCGATATCGAAGCCGAGGTCCTGTGCTGAAATCTCAAGTGAACCTGGGTTAAGGTCAAACTTAACGTGGTTTGATGCCTTGTTTGCGCAGACAGAAACTCTCTTAAGAGTGTTAAGAAGAACACTTCTGTCAATCTTAAGAACATTTGCGTTTGACTGAGGGATAACCTCACGGTACTTAGGGTACTTGCCAACGACGAGACGGCAGATCATTGTAGAGCTTCCGAACTGGAATTCTACTGTGCTCTGGTCAAATGCGATCTGAACTTCACCATCCTCCTTTCCAAGGATTGAACGAAGAACAGAAGCTGGCTTCTTGTGAAGGATGAATGAAGCCTTCTCAGCTGCGTTGACATCTGCTGTTGTGTAGCAGATAAGCTTGTGAGAATCAGAAGCGACAAGAGTTGTAGATGTTGTGTCGATATCGAAGAAGATACCGTTCATTGCTGGACGGATCTCATCATCAGCTGTAGCGTAAACTGTTCCAGCGATACCGTCGATAAGTGTTCCTGCAGGGATAGTAACCTTTGCTGCGTCTTCACCTACTGTCTTGATCTCTGGGTAATCATCTGCAGAGATGTAAGGGAGGGTAGACTTACCGCTAGACCATGCGCATTCGATAGAACGGTCGTTGACTGTCTTGATTGAGATTGGCTGATCTGGAAGAGCCTTAAGAAGGTCTGTAATTGTTCTTGCAGGAGTTGTAATCTTGCCCTCTTCTTCTGTAGAGTCAACCTCGATGCTAGTCTTGAGAGTAAGGTCCTGGTCAGATGCAGTGATTTCAAGGATACCGCCATTGAGAACGAAAAGGAAGTTCTCAAGAATCGGAAGAGCTGTCTTTGAAGGGATTGCCTTTGAAACATCCATCAAAGCCTTGAGAAGTTCTGTGCTGGAAACGTTGAATTTCATAATGTATATCTTTTTGTTTTTAATCTAATTTTTGCAGGCTTTACTACATAGTAGTACCTAGAATACAAATATAGACAATATTATTTACAAATACTATTTAATTTTTTATTCGAACTTTGTCATAAATTTTAAAAAAACAAATCAATCTATTTTCAAGATTCTCAAAATAATACGATTAAACTATTAGTTCTTTTTCTAATTTTGCATTTACGATCTATTGACAATCACTAACAACCATTATAACTCTATTTTTTATGAAGAAATTAGCAATTTATTGTTAGTAAATA
>JAKSJT010000018.1 GCA_024402125.1 Bacteroidales bacterium | reverse complement strand
TGAGATTCCTCAGATGGGTATTACGGGTAACTATTGGCAGAGACTTAGAGCAGACAGATTTGATGACTCGAAGTGCAGCATTGTAGTTCAGGGAGGTAAGCGAGATATGATGAATGAGGCGTTCCGAGTTCTTCGTACTAACCTCGAAATGATGACTTCATCTGATTCTGGATGTCATGTGCTTATGGTTACTTCATTCAACCCTAATGCAGGTAAGACATTCACTATCCAGAATATGGCGGCTTCTATGGCAGTTAAGGGATCAAAGACACTTCTCCTTGACCTTGACCTTAGAAAGGCTACTCTCAGTAAGTCTCTTAACATGAACAATACTGGTACTGCTGCATATCTAAATGGTCGCTCATCAAGCATTCTGGATAGTATCCAGCACGTCTCAGATAATCTTGATCTGATTTCTGTGGGTACACTTCCTCCAAACCCTGCTGAGCTTCTTGTTTCTGATAAGTTCAAGACAATGATAGAGGACCTAAGGGCTATTTATGATTATATCTTTGTTGACTGTCCTCCTGTTGATATTGTAGCTGATACAGCTATTATCGCTAGAAGTGCATACATCACTGTATTCATTATGAGAGCAGGTCTCTTTGACAAGAGAGCTTTGCCACTGGTTGAAGAACTGTACAAGAGTGGTAAGTACAATAGAGTCGCTCTTATCCTTAATGGTGTCGAGACATCTCATAAGAGCTATGGCCATTATGGCTATGGTTATGGATACGGTTATGGCTATGGTTACGGCTATGGATATGGAGAGCAAGATGATGAAGAGCAGACAAAGCACAAGAAGACTCGCCATCGTCATGTCTTCAGAAAGAAATAATTGATGTTCGATTTTCTAAAGAGTAAAAAATCGTTCCTCTCAGAGGGCCTTCTAAAGGGTGCGGTTGACAATCATAGCCACATCCTTTTTGGCGTAGATGATGGAGTGCGTAAACTTAGTGAATCCCTCTCAGTCCTGTCACTTATGGAGCAGCAGGGAGTGAAGAAACTTTGGCTGACTCCTCACACGATGGAGGATGTCCCTAATACAACAGAGGGACTCAAGGCAAGATTTGAGGAATTGAAGGCTGCTTATAGTGGACCTATTGAACTTAATCTGGCATCTGAGTACATGATTGACACTCTCTTTGAAGAAAGGCTGGCAGCTAAAGATCTGCTTTATCATGGCGAAGATAAGGTCCTTGTCGAGACATCAACCTGGAATCCTCCTATCAATCTTTGGGAAGTCCTGGAAAGGATGATGAAGATGGGTATCCGTCCTATTGTGGCTCATCCTGAAAGATATCGTTACATGACGAAAGATGACTACAAGCGTCTACATGATATGGGGGCAATTCTTCAGCTTAACATTCCTTCTATTGTGGGATATTACAGCGAGGGAACCCAGAAGAGAGCCATTGACCTTCTGGAAAAGGGATGGTACTCAATGATAGGTTCTGATTGCCATAAGGAGATTGTCCTTGAAAAACATCTCCAGATGAAGACTTTGTCAAAGTCTGTTGTAGAGATGCTTGGGCCTCTTATGAACGAAGGATAGATACAATAAAATTATGAATATATTAGTAACAGGAGCAAATGGCCAGTTAGGAACCGAAATGAGAAATGCAGCAGCATCTGCTGGTCCTCTTTCGGGTGATCATTATGTGTTTACTGATGTAAATAATATTCCTGGAGTTGAGACGATACCTCTTGATATAACAAATCTTGATGCACTACGCATTATTTGTGAGTCAGAGAATATTGATGTAATAGTCAATTGCGCAGCTTATACCAATGTCGATAAGGCTGAAGAAGATCTTGCAATGGCCGAACTTCTCAATGCTACAGCTCCATCCAATCTTGCACTTGTCGCTAAAGAGAGAAAGGCTACTCTTATTCATATTTCGACAGATTATGTCTTTAAGGGCAATGCATGTGTTCCTTATACGGAAGAGACAAAACCGGAACCAACAGGTGCATATGGTGCTACGAAGTATCAGGGAGAAAAGTCCATTATAAAGTCTGGCTGCAGGTATATCATAATAAGAACAGCATGGCTTTATTCTCCATACGGGAAGAATTTTGTGAAGACAATGCAGTCTCTTACGGCATCCAAGGATTCTATCAGCGTGGTTTTCGATCAGGTAGGAACTCCAACCTATGCTAAAGATCTTGCAGGACTTATTCATGGCATCATTCGTGATAGAAAACTTGATAAGACAGGAATCTATCATTTCAGTGATGAGGGAGCTATATCATGGTATGACTTTGCAAAGGCTATCTGTAGACTCAGCGGAAACACATGTGACATCAAGCCATGTCATAGCAGTGAATTAGCAACAACTATAAAGAGACCTAGCATCTCGGTGCTTGACAAGACAAAGGTTAAGAACACTTTCGGAATAGAGATTCCATATTGGCTTGATTCCCTTGAGGATTGTATTGAGCGTTTAAAATAGATTACCTTTATGATCATAAGAAGTAAAGCACCGCTTAGACTTGGCCTCGCTGGAGGCGGTACCGATGTTTCACCTTACAGTGATATGTTCGGTGGTTTTGTGCTGAACGCAACAATCAACCTATATGCATACTCTACTATTGAGGAGACACATGCTGGTATGATTACAATTGATGCATATGATGCATCAGTGCATACTTCTTTCCCTTATCAGGACCTGCTTGAGATTAACGGAGAGGCTAACCTTATCAGGGGAGTGTTCAACCGCGTAAGAAAAGATTATCCTGAGGAGTCTTCGATAATGAAGAACGGCTTCAGGATTACTACCTATAATGATGCACCAGCCGGATCTGGGCTTGGTACTTCCTCCACTATGGTAGTCTGCATCCTAAAGTGTTTCGTTGAGTGGCTGAATCTTCCATTTGGAGACTACGAACTTGCAAGACTGGCATACGAGATAGAGAGAAAGGATCTTCTTCTTGCCGGAGGAAAGCAGGATCAGTACGCTGCAGCATTCGGAGGATTCAACTACATGGAGTTCCTTCGCAACGATATGGTTATTGTCAATCCTCTTAGAGTTAAGAAATGGATTGTGGAGGAGCTTGAAGCATCAATGCTTCTTTACTTCACAGGAAAGTCTCGAAGCAGTGCGGCAATTATCAGTGAACAGCAGAAGAACGCCTCCAATGGAAACCAAAGAGCGATTGAAGCTATGCACAGAATCCGTCAGAGTTCGGTCGATATGAAAGTTGCTCTTCTTAAAGGAGATCTGGTAACTCTTGCAAAGATTATTGGAGAAGCTTGGGAGGATAAGAAGAAGATGGCTGATGCTGTTACCAATCCTATGATACAGGAAGCGATGGATGTCGCTATGTCATCCGGTGCGATCTCAGCTAAGGTATCAGGAGCAGGTGGTGGCGGATTCATCATGTTCATTGTTGATCCAATCAAAAAGACTCTTGTGGCAAAGGAACTGGCTAAACTTGGTGGAGATATCGTTCCATTCCAGTTCAGTGATGAAGGCGCTCATGCGTGGAAACTTGTTTAATTTTATTTGATTATGGAAACATCTGAAATTATCAGAAAACATATAGCAGATTCTGTTGACGTCAAGACTGCGATGCTGAATGACCCAAAGATCATTGCAGCAGTTGAAGAAGCAGCTGATATCTGTATCTCAGCATACAGAAACGGAGGTAAGGTTATGTGGTGTGGTAACGGCGGCAGTGCTGCTGATGCTCAGCATATGGCGGGAGAACTGGTGAACAAGTTCCGTTTTGACCGTCCAGGTATCCCATCGATTTCACTTGGATCAGATCCTTCTGTAGTGACTTCAATAAGCAACGATTATGGCTATGAGCATGTGTTTGCTCATCAGGTATCTGCTCAGGGTGCTGTTGGTGATGTGCTTATAGGCATCTCTACATCAGGTAACTCTAAGAATATCATTGAGGCCTTTGAGGCAGCTTGGCAGAAGAACATCAAGACAATTGCTATTACTGGAGCTAAGACCTGTAAGATGGATAAGGCTGATGTTGTCATCAAGGTCCCATCAACTGATACTCCTAGAATCCAGGAGGGACAGACATTGGTTGGCCATATCCTATGTTGCCTGATTGAGAAGAGTCTTTTCCCAGCTCTTGATCCTGAAAACGCATAAATCTTTATATTATGGAAGTTATAGTTCTAGCAGGTGGTCTTGGAACCCGTCTTAAGGATGTCGTAAGTGAGGTCCCTAAATGTATGGCCCCAATTGGTGAGACTGATCCTAAACCTTTTCTGGAGTATCTACTGGACTATCTTTCAAGATATAGTGTATCGAAGGTTGTCCTTTCCGTTGGCTATCTTCGTTCTGTAATTATGGAATGGGTCTTTGCAAATCAGAGCAAGTATCCGTTCCTTATTGAGTTCGCTGTTGAGTCTGAGCCTCTAGGAACAGGTGGTGCGATCAGACTTGCTCTGTCACAGTGCCAGGATGATTCAGTTGTTGTAGTCAACGGAGATACATTCTATAACGTAGACCTTAATGCTCTTTTCAAGCAGCATAAGAAGTTCGATTTGTCAAGTAAGGTTACTATGGCCTTGAAGCCGATGACAAACTTCGACAGATATGGTGCAGTCACTCTTGAATCCAATTATCTGGTCACAGCGTTCGGAGAGAAGAAACCAACTGCGTCTGGTCTGATCAATGGCGGAGTATATATCATCGATAGAGGTGTCCTCAAAATCATGAACGCTCTTCCTGAGAAGTTCTCCTTTGAGAAGGATATACTTGAGCCTCATGCTTCAACAGGACAGGTCTTCGGATATGTTCACGACAACTGGTTCATAGATATCGGAATTCCAGAAGATTACGCAAGAGCTCAGTACAGTCTTCCTGAACTGGTCCAGATGATGCAGATTGCATCTGACATCTATCCAGGAAAGGATACTCTTATGCTGGACAGGGATGGCGTTATCAATCGTCAGATTGTAGGAGGATATGTGACATCATGGGAGCCGTTTGAATTCATGCCAGGTGTGCTGGATGCGATAGCTATGCTCTCATGTAAGTTCAAGCATATCTTTGTTGTCACAAACCAGAGATGTGTCGGAAAAGGCATCCTTTCTCAGCAGGGACTTGATTATATCCATTCCAGAATGAAGGCTGAGATTGAGGCACATGGAGGTAAAATTGACAGAATCCTATGCTGTACATCAACAGATGACAAGGATCCATACCGTAAGCCTAATGCCGGTATGTTCCACGAGCTTTGCTACTATTGTCCTGACGTAAGGCCTGAGAAGGCTCTTATGATCGGAGACTCTGATTCAGATATAGAGTTCGCTCAGAACTGTGGAGTAGATTCAATTAAGGTAAAGAAGTATCAGTGCTAGTCATGCAGAATGGAATTGCGAAAAATACCGTACTGCTGTATTTCCGCATGCTGCTGATACTGCTGATCGGTCTATTCACATCGAGAGTGATTCTGCATACTCTCGGCGTGGAGGACTATGGTACCTACGGAGTTGTTGCCGGTGTGGTAACAATGTTCACCATTATCACCAATTCCATATCAACTGCTATTGTAAGGTTTATAACCTTCGGTCTTGGTAAAGGGGATAAATCAAAACTGAACAGTATATTTTCAACTAGCCTTCTTATTCAGGTGGCTCTTTGTGTGGTGGTCGTAGTTCTTACTGAGACTGCCGGTTTATGGTACCTGCACAATAAGGTTGTCATTCCACCTGGGAGAATGGAGGCTGCGCAGTGGGTGCTTCAGTGCTCTATGGGAGTTCTGGTCCTGTCACTTATGAGCGTTCCATATAATGCGACTATCATTGCCCATGAAAAGATGGGTGCATTTGCATATATAAGCATACTGGAAGCTGCTCTTAAGCTGTCAGTTGCTGCGATGGTGTATTTCTCACCTGCAGACAAACTGGTTACTTATGCGGTTCTTCTTCTCGTTGTGGCATTTATCAACAGATCGGTATACGCAGTTTATTGCCATAGGCATTTTGAAGAGACAAGGTCAGGATTTGTGTTTGACAGGGGTCTTGTGAAGGAGATGTCCGGTTTTGCCGGATGGAGCTTTTTCGGGTCTTCTGCATTTGTTCTCAACACCCAGGGAATGAACCTTCTTACCAATGCGTTCTTTGGCGTAACTGCAAATGCCGCACGTCTTCTTGCTACTCAGATTGAAGGAATAGTCAAGCCTTTTGCCAGCAACTTCATGACTGCCATGAATCCTCAGATTACCAAGTCCTATGCTGCTGGGGATTACAAGTATACATTTGATCTGGTAAACAAGGGAGCGAAGTTCACATATCTTATTCTCCTTCTTTTTGCGGTTCCTGTATTCTTCGAGGCGGATAAGCTGCTTGCCATCTGGCAGGGAAGTATGGTGCCTCAGTATTCTGCGGATTTTGTGAGGCTGACGATTATTGGAGTCATGGCTGATATGACTGGAAACTCTCTTCTTACAATGGCTCAGGCAACAGGTAAAGTCAGGAATTTCTATATCTGCATAAGCATAATCGCATACCTTGGTCTTCCTCTTGCTTGGCTTCTTTTCAAGATGGGTTATTCACCAGTATCTGCTTATTATGTCTTTATCGCAGTGTATGTGGTTGTCCTGTTTGTGAAGCTTGCTGTGGTGAAGTCATTGGTTGGATTTCCGGTAGGGGAGTTCTTTAAGGAAGTGCTTCTTAAAGTTACCCTTGTAACTGTACCGTCTGTACTTTTGACATGGATTCCGGCAGCTCTTATGGACGACACATTCCTAAGACTTTGCGTTGTAGCAGTAGTCTCAACAGTATCCATTGCTGGATTTACTTTCATGTTCGCTTTGGATAAGAATGAGAAGGAGTATCTCCTTAGCCGAATCCCTAATCGAGGAAAGCTTTCTTAAAAGTTATAGACTCTCGTCTTCTTCTGATAATCTCCGGATATCTTCCCAGAATCTTAAATGCCTCTAATACCAGGTTAGGGGACAGGTGATAGATTCCCATTCCAATTAACCATAGAGGGGTGATAGTTGCCTGATTCGAAAGTGGCTTATTTGGATCACTTAGCATCTTTATCGCATGAATCTTCTTCAGCATCATACGATATGACTTTGGCCTTGGTCTACAGTCCCTGTCCTGGACAGCCTTGGCGGAAGTGTCAATCGCCCATTCAAAGCCTCTGTAGGCGGCTCTGTGAATGAGATTGTCATCTTCTCCATAATGACTGAAAGCAGGGGAGAATCCCCCTATTTCGTATATGACCTTTGTTGGAATCATCCAATGAGCAGCCATTACAAACGGTACCTTGATTACTCCTGATTTGCTCTCGTATATCCTGTCAGTCTGCTTTGCAAACTGGGAGTCTGCCTTTGAGAGATCGGCTGTCATCTGCATCGGGCTGATGATTCCGATGGAACTGTCAGCTTCCAGATCGGATATGAGCTTTTCGAAAGTGTCCGGGAATATCCATGCATCCTGGTTAAGGAGATAGACATACTCATAGCCATTTTCAAGGGCATATTTAAGGTCTATGTTATTGGCCTTGCCAAAGCCGAGGTTCTCGGACGATGGACGGAAGATCACATCTTCTTTTGTGTTCCTGAATATCCAATCGATGGTTCCATCAGTTGACCCGTTGTCAACTATGAAAATGTCTGACGGTACGGTTGAATTACGCACGGAAGAAATGCACGTATCAATCCATTTCAGACCGTTGTAGGTTACAATGATAGTGAGGACCTTATTCATTGCTTTTTAGCTCCTCCTGCAGCTCATTGTAGTATTTGATGAAGATTTCCTTGGTGGTCTTTCTAGTAAATATACTTCTTGTAATATTCCTGAAAGTGAGATACTTTGTCCTATTCTCTGGAGTAGGATTAGACAAAAGTCTAAAACGTGCTTTGATCCTTTTAATGCTTTCAGCTGCCCAGACTCCAGCTCCTATCAGGACGTAGTAGAATGCATTTCCTCGACTGAAGAATATGACACTACCTCTAACAGCAGAAGGTCTGGTGGCTCTCATAAGCTTTGATGCTGTCTGTCTCCATTTATGGATAAGCGTGACTCCGGCATCCACATAGACTCCATAGCCTTTATTGTTCGCAAGGGTAGATAGAGCAATATCTTCAGGGGTGAAATAGTACACCTCGTCAAACCATCCAAGCTTTTTGAAGATATCAGTCTTAATCAGGAAAGCAGCGCCAGTGATGTTAGTTGTCTTGTAGACTTTTTCAAATACTGGGGTCTGTCCCAATGTGTCGTCCTTTGGTTCAGCGTAGAGATGGAACTGCTGGAGGACATAGTTGATTGAAGGGTAGGGTGGTCTTCCGCATAGCTGAAGAGAACCGTCTGCAAGATTTATCTTGGGACTGACAATAGCTGCGTTTTCTGGGAGATGTTCCAGGTCATAGACTAGTCTGTCAATGACATTCTCATGAATCTCTGTGTCGTCATTTAGGTCGTAGCAGTATTTGCCGCTGGCTTTCTTTAGTGCGATGTTGTTGTTCTCTGAGAATCCTGTCAGGGCATTGTTTTCGATGAAGTTGACTTCCGGAAAGTCAGCCTTGGCTTTTGCAAGGTTCTCCTTAGAAAACATATATGCGACCACACATATCTCAAAAGAGATATGTGTAGGCGCATAAACTGTATTCAGACATGGATAAAGATTATCCAGCCTGTTCATGCACACGATTATGATGCTAACCTCTGGCATGAAAGGAAAATGTCTTACTGGTTGTACTTTTCTGTCTGCTCCTTGATAAGCTCATCAAGGACACCTTCATCAAAGTAGTTGATTCGCATAGCTCTCTTAACGTCAGCGAGAGTCTCTGCTGCTGCAGCTCTAGCTTCCTCGCTTCCTTTACGGAGAACCTCGTAAACGTAAGGGATGTTCTTCTCGTATTCCTTGCGTCTTGCTCTCATAGGTTCAAGAGTATCCTGGAGAACCGCTGTGAGGAAGTTCTTTACCATCATATCGCCAAGACCGCCCTTTCTGTACTGGTCCTTAACCTCGTCGAGTGAGTGGAACTCGAAGCTTACCTTCTTTCCTACCCAGCATGAAGCGAACTTCTCGAAGTGCTCTGGCTTGCAGAATGCATCAAGGTATGTGAATACTGTGTTTCCTTCAACAGTACCAGGGTCGCTTACCTGGAGGTGGTTAGGGTCTGTGTACATACCCTTTACCTTTGCCTTAACTTCCTCCTCTGAATCAGAGAGGTAGATGCAGTTTCCGAGAGACTTGCTCATCTTTGCCTTTCCGTCTGTACCAGGGAGACGCAGACATGATGCGTTGTCTGGGAGGAGAATCTCAGGCTCAACAAGGACTTCGCCGTATGTTGAGTTGAATTTGCGGACAATCTCTCTTGTCTGCTCGATCATTGGCTTCTGGTCCTCTCCGACAGGAACTGTTGTTGCCTTGAAGGCGGTGATGTCTGCAGCCTGACTGATAGGGTAGCAGAAGAAACCGACTGGAGTGCCAGCCTTGTTCTCATTCTCCTCATCGTTGTCAGAGAATCCTCTTAGCTGGATTTCCTGCTTAACGGTAGGGTTTCTCTGAAGACGCTGTACTGTAACAAGGTTCTGATAGAAGAAGTCAAGCTCTGTGAGCTCACTAACCTGTGACTGGATAAAGAGTGTTGACTTCTCAGGATCAAGACCTGCTGCAAGGTAATCAAGTGCTACCTCGATGATGTTCTGACGAACCTTCTCAGGGTTGTCAGCATTGTCGGTCAGCGCCTGAGCATCTGCGATCATAATGAATATCTTGTCGAACTCTCCAGAGTTCTGGAGTTCAACTCTTCTTCTAAGCGAACCTACATAGTGGCCGATATGGAGACGGCCTGTAGGTCTGTCTCCTGTTAGGATAATCTTTTTTCCCATGAAATGAATTAGTCGTTAACTGTCTTGATATATTCTCTGATCTTTGCTTCGATCTCGTCGCAAAGTTCAGTGTTTTCGATGAGCAGCTTCTTCACTGCGTCACGTCCCTGAGCGATCTTCTGGTCATTGTAGCTGAACCATGAACCACTCTTGTGAATAATATCAAATTCAACTGCGAGGTCTGTAATCTCACCGATTCTTGAGATACCCTCACCAAATACTATATCGAACTCTGCCTTCTTGAAAGGTGGAGCCATCTTGTTCTTTACAATCTTAACGCGTGTACGGTTACCGAGAGCCTCGTCACCATCCTTGATCTGAGTTGTCTTGCGGACATCGAGACGAACTGATGCGTAGAACTTAAGTGCGTTACCACCAGTTGTTGTCTCAGGGTTTCCGAACATGATACCGATCTTCTCACGGAGCTGGTTGATGAAGATACAACATGTGTTGGTCTTGCTGATATTGGCTGTGAGCTTTCTGAGAGCCTGGCTCATAAGTCTAGCCTGAAGACCTACCTTGTTGTCACCCATCTCACCCTCAATTTCAGCCTTAGGAGTAAGAGCTGCAACTGAGTCGATAACTACGATATCAAGAGCACCTGATCTGATAAGGTTATCAGCGATTTCGAGAGCCTGCTCACCGTTGTCAGGCTGAGAAATCAAAAGCGTCTCAAGGTTCACGCCAAGAGCCTTTGCGTAAGTTCTGTCAAATGCGTGCTCAGCATCAATGATAGCAGCGATACCGCCACTCTTCTGAGCCTCTGCGATTGCATGGATTGCGAGGGTTGTCTTACCACTGGATTCTGGTCCATAGATCTCAATGATACGACCCTTAGGGTATCCGCCGATTCCAAGCGCATGGTCAAGTGCGATGGATCCAGATGGAATAACCTGTACGTCCCATTGTGGCTGATCTCCCAGCTTCATGATCGTTCCCTTTCCGTAATCTTTCTCGATTTTGTCGATGGTAGCCTGCAATGCCTTAAGTTTAGCGGCATTTACATCTACAGTTTCTTCAATTACTTTAGCCATAATGTTAGATTAAATTATTGTATTTTTTTAATACCCTCCTGTTCCAAAAAGAATATTCTTTGTTCCGTAGGAACACAAAGGTATGAAAATTGCGGAAAACTAACATTATTTTTATGTAATTTTGCAGAAGCAAATTAAAGATTTTTATGAAGGAAAAATTGCTTGGAAAAACTCCTGAAGAACTTAAGCAGGTAGCTCTTAATGCCGGCCTTCCAGCCTTTGCTGGAAAGCAGATAGCAAGATGGATGTATGTCTCCAGAGTCAAGTCAATTGATGAGATGACAAACATCTCCAAAGCAGGTAGAGAGAAGCTTTCTGAACTGTATGATCTAGGCGTGATTCCACCTATGGACTGCCAGATTTCAAAGGACGGTACAAAGAAATATCTCTTCCCTGTGACTTGTGCTAGACGTGCATCGCTCGGGGCATACGCAAACGCACTTCCAAGTGAACTCGAAACAGCTGCGATTGAGGCTGTGATGATTCCTGATGATGATAGAAAGACACTCTGTGTATCATCCCAGTCTGGTTGTAAGATGGGATGCAAGTTCTGTATGACCGGACGTCAGGGATTCCATGGCAACTTGTCAGTTGCTGATATCCTTGCTCAGTTCATCGCTATCGATGAGGCTTCAGAACTGACAAACTGTGTATTCATGGGAATGGGTGAACCTCTCGACAATTGGGAGAATGTCAAACGCGCTATCGAAGTTCTCACTGCAGATTGGGGATTCGGATGGAGCCCTAAGAGAATCACCCTTTCAACAATTGGAGTCATTCCTAATCTTGAGAAATACCTCAATGAGTGCAAGTGCCATCTTGCAGTCAGTCTGCATAACCCGATCCCTGAGGAGAGATTGTCCATGATGCCTGTTCAGGCTGCATATCCTATCAGGGATGTGATTGGTCTTATCAAGCAGTATGATTTCTCTGGTCAGAGAAGAGTGAGCTTTGAGTACACAATGTTTTCAGGCTTCAATGATGACAAGGTTCATGCTGATGCACTTTATCGACTTCTGAAGGGCCTTGAGTGCAGAATCAACCTTATCCGTTTCCATAAGATTCCAGACTTTGATTATGATACATCTCCTGATGGTATCATGGAGATGTTCAAAAACAGATTGTCTTCATATGGCATCACCTGTACAATCAGAGCATCCAGAGGAGAGGATATCCTGGCAGCATGCGGTATGCTTGCCGGACAACATAAAGAAAAAGACTCTTAATCATCTAATCGGAATTTTCTGATGAGATTTAGAACACTGATAGTAACTCTAGCCGCTTTATTGTCTTTCAGCATGGCGGCGTTCTCGCAGTCCCTTGAGGAAATAAAAGGAGCTGCGCTAGGGGATGCTACAGTGTCACCTGAACTGGATGCCCAGTATTTGCAGGAATATAGGGACCAGCTGGCGAAGATTCACGCCAAAAGACCAACGGTTGCTCTAGTTCTCAGTGGAGGTGGAGCTAAGGGTGCGGCTCATGTAGGAGTCATAAGGCACCTCGAGGAAGTCGGCATCCCTGTTGATGTTGTCATCGGAACAAGTATGGGCGGTCTGGTCGGCGGATTCTACGCTATGGGATACGATGTCAATTATCTGGATTCTCTTGTCAGGGCCATTGATTGGGATGTTGCACTAAGTGATGCTGTTCCTAGAGATTACCGCTCCTACAATTATCTGGAGTATAAGCAGAGATATGCATTGTCATTCCCGTTCTTCTACCCTAAGGATATCTACCGGGACAATGTCCAGCAGGATATGAAGTACATCAATGACGCTGCCCGTCACTCGGATATTCACTTCGGTGCGGATGGAAAAGAAGGGTCCAACCCTTCTGCCCTTGTTTCCAGCAACCTCTCCAGCAGTCTTCCTGCGGGTTATATCTTCGGACAGAACGTCGGCAATATTCTATCATCACTGACTGTCGGTTATCAGGACAGGCTTAAGTTCAAGGATCTTCCAATCCCTTTTATCTGCGTTGCGACAGATATGGTTTCTGGAAAGACCAAGGTGTGGTATGAGGGTAACATTGTCACTGCCCTTAGGTCTACAATGTCCATCCCTGGACTCTTCTCTCCTGTTAGGACAGACGGTTATGTGCTTGTTGACGGAGGTCTTAGGGACAACTACCCATGTGACCTTGCTAAGGCTTTAGGCGTTGACTATGTCATTGGTGTGGATCTTAGTACCGGATATAAGGATTATTCCAATATCAAAAATTTGGCTGATGTAATTAGCCAGGGTGTTGATATGCTTGGAAGAGAGTCATATGAGGCGAACTCACTTATTCCGGATATCGCCATAAAGCCAGATATGACCGGCTACAGTATGCTCAGTTTCTCTCATGAGAACATTGACACTATTGTTAGTCGAGGCTATAGTGCATCTGTTGCCCAGAAGGAACTTCTCCAGGCCCTTAAAGCGAATATTGGAGATGCAGTCACAACTCGTAATGGCTATACTGCTACAGATTTGACAAACAGCAAGATACGTATTTCGTCAGTTCGCATTGACGGTGTCTCCGACAATGACTTCAGATACCTTCTTAGGCGAATCGAACCACTCCTTGACTACAGGGTCGGAAAGAAGGAGATTGAAGATGCGGTCGCTACAATCGTAGGAACAGATGCATTCGATTATGTCAGCTACTCTCTTGAGGGGACTGAAGAACCATATGACCTTGTCATTGACTGTAAGAGAGGTCCTGTCAATCAGGTAGGTGTTGGCCTTAGAATGGATACGGAGGAGATCGTCGCCCTTCTTGTGAATGGTGGTCTCCAGGTTCATAAACTTTCGGGTGCTTCACTTGACTTTACGGCTAGAGTCAGTGTCAATCCATATGTCAACTTGGTGGGCAGTTATTCTTCTCCTAACGGTATGACCATCAATCTTGCTGTCAATTCAAGGTATGTGGACAAGAACAGATTCGGTCTGGGAGATGCCCTGTATAAGATGGCATACTGGAATAACCGACAGGAACTGTATCTGTCAAATATCAGATGGAGTAAGTTCGATGTGAAGATAGGTCTTCGTAACGACATCTGGAAACTCAGGTCCGTTATGGCTGACCATACTCAGGGAGACTATAACTTTGACGACCTTGGACACAACTACCAGGGTGCATTCATGAAGCTTAGAACATCCACACTGGATGACTGGTACTATCCGACAAAGGGATTTACCATGTGCCTTGAGGCATCGACAATGTTCGAGGATCTCTTAAAGTCAGCAAAGAGTATCACATCAGTTCAGTTTGATGGCCGTTATGCCATAAACCTATCTGATGCGTATTGCCTTATACCTTCATACAACATGAGATTCCTCATTGGACCGAATGTTCCGCTTTCGTTCTCGAACCTTATCGGTGGACATATGCCGGGACGATATCTTGACCAGCAGATTCCTTTTGTCGGAATCAACTACGGTATGGCAATGGATAAGCTTCTTACAACCGCCAGACTGGACTTTAGAGCAAGACTCTACAAAAACAGCTACATTACCGCAACCGCTAACTATGCTGCAACTGCTGAGGGCTTCTACGACAATGTCAAGCTTTACAATTTCAGATGGTATCAGGGTTATGGAATCGAGTATGCCTATAATACGGTTGTCGGTCCTTTCACAGCAAACCTTCACTGGTCTAATGCTACTAAGCGAGTCGGACTTTATGTCGGTTTCGGTCTTAATTTCTAGAAATATGGCAGATATAAAAGCGGTCCTTTCCAAACTTCAGAAGACATGCTCAAAGAAGGAGTGCTGTTCGACTGATATGTATAAGAAGGCTCTTTCGGCAATGGAAGGGGACGAGAAGGCAGCAGCCGAGATTGTTGCTTCACTCATTGCAGACAAGTATATAGATGATCTTCGCTACTGTAGCGCTTATGCTAGAGAGAAGGCACAGATTTCAGGATGGGGCCCCATCAAGATATCATTCAACCTCAGGGCAAAAGGCATGGATAAGAGTATTATATCCCAGGCTCTTGAGGAAGTTAATGAATCAGAGGCAGCAAGGAAGCTTGACAAGATCCTTGAAGTCAAATATCGATCAGTCGAAGGGGAACCTGACGAGAAGTTCAGGCTCATCAAGTTCGCATTGACTAGGGGATATGAGTACAATGAAGTTGCTTCAGCTGTCAATGCTCTTCTAAAGAGGATGAAGGAAGAGAAGCTTAGGGCAGAGGATGAGGAGAATGAGTAATTAGAATTTTTGTATGTCGTTTACAGGAGATATCAGAAAACTTCTCGGATCGAAGGGAAGACAAGTAGAGGAAAGTAAAGTCGGGTCGCTGAGCGTATTCACTCTTAAGGATGTGAAGGTCGTTCCTGTACCAATATCAAGCAGAAGTCAGGAAGAGGCATTGGAGGTGTATTCCCTTTGTCAGCAGATAATGGAATCCTCAAAGGATACTGAGGAGGAGTCCCAGACTCTTTTCCTTGTTCAGGACAGATGGGCAAGCCAGAAGGAGTCCATGACAAAGAGACTTTTGGCTCATGTGGGTGAGTTCCATAGCGTGTTTGCCAGAAACTGTGAGGTCCGAAAGATTGATAAGCTGACAGCAGGAGAGTTCCTCTCTGACTGTCATAGCTATGGAGATGCTGCCTGTAAATACAGGTATGGTCTGTATGTGACCCGATACAGTGGAGAAGAGAATAAGAAAGACTACGAGGGAGAGCATCCTGTTCCAGTGGAGACTCTTGTTGCGGTGTCTGAATTCTCAAATGCAAGAAAATGGGTCAAAGGAGACAAGACTATCAAGTCTTATGAGTGGATAAGATACGCATCTCTTCCTGGAGTTAGAGTTATCGGCGGAATGGGAAAGATGCTAAGGTCATTTATCGCTGATGTGCAGCCTGATGATGTGATGAGCTATGCGGATCTTGAGTGGTCTGATGGCAGAGCATACAGGGAACTTGGCTTTGAGCAAGAGGATGATAGGGAACCGGTTGATTTCTATATAGATCCTCTGTTCTGGTCTAGAGTTCCGGTTGGTAAGGGTGAGAAGCCTGATGGAGCCCTCTATTACCGAAATTTCGGAAGCCGAAAATATCGTCTCAAGTTGACAGAGTATTAGTTGTCATGGAAGAAGTACAGAAAGATAAAAGAAGTCTCAAGGCACGGATACTTCTATTTGTGCTTGTCAAGCTTCCTATTGCTTTTGTGCTGATTACTCTTTTGTGGGTGACAGCGCTGAAGTGGGTCCCTGTGTACTTTACTCCTCTTACAATACAGAGATCTATCCAGTATCGTAATGACAGGGAGTTTGACTCTGTTCTTAGATGGCGTTCCTATAAGAACATTTCCCCTGAAATGGCAAAGGCTGTAATCGCCAGTGAGGATAACAGGTTCGATGCCCATAACGGGTTCGAGTGGCCGGCAATTGCTAAGGTTCTGCAGGAGCATAGAGAAAAAGGCAAAAAGCTTAGAGGGGCAAGTACCATCTCCCAACAGACAGCGAAGAATGTCTTCTGCCTTCCGACAAGGTCCTTTATCAGGAAAGGGCTCGAGGCGTATTTCACATTCCTTATAGAGAAGATCTGGGGTAAGGAAAGAATCATGGAAGTGTATCTGAATGTCGCTGAAATGGGTAAAGGAATCTATGGCGCAGAGGCAGCGGCCAGGCATTATTTCAATAAACATGCATCAGAACTTTCGACAAGGGAGGCCTGTCATATTGCTGTCTGCCTTCCAAGTCCTCTTACCAGGAATCCGGCCAAACCGACTAAATATATATCTTCAAGGGCGACCTCAATTGCGTCTTTGGAAAAGAAACTATGGTATCCGGCTTGGGTAGAGAGAAAGGATCTTTCTGATGAGCAGTTGGCTAAGGATACAGAACGTAGGGAAAAGGCTCGTGAAGACTTCAGGCAAAAGAGCAAAGAAGCGAGGAGGAAGATTAGAACTTCCTCAAATTGATATTGTTTGGGGAGTGGAAATGTTGTACTTTTGCACGACATTTTAGGCAAGAAAATTAAAAAAACGATATATCAATGAAAGCAATTGTAAAAACCGATTTCAATCTTCCTAAGCAGAAGAGTAAGTATGTAGGTAAGGTTCGTGACGTATACGATATCGACGGAAAGTACCTCGTTATGGTTGTATCTGACAGAATTTCTGCATTCGATGTAGTTCTTCCAGAGGGTATTCCTTATAAGGGACAGGTTCTTAACCAGATCGCTGCAAAGTTCCTTGATGCAACTTCTGACATTCTTCCTAACTGGAAGATCGCTGTACCAGATCCAACAGTGACAGTCGGTTACAAGTGCGAGCCTTTCAAGGTTGAGATGGTTATCCGTGGTTACCTTGCAGGTCATGCTTGGAGAGAGTACAAGGCTGGAAAGCGCACTCTTTGTGGTGTTGCTCTTCCTGAGGGAATGGTTGAGAACCAGAAGTTCCCAGAGCCAATCATTACTCCTACATCTAAGGCAGCTGAAGGACACGATGAGGATATCACACCAGAGGAACTCATTGCACAGGGTATCGTAACAAAGGAGGAGTACGCAGAGCTCGAGAAGTACACACGTGCTATCTTCCAGAGAGGAACTGAGATTGCTGCAAAGCAGGGTCTTATCCTTGTAGATACAAAGTATGAGTTCGGTAAGAAGGACGGTCAGATCTACCTTATGGACGAGATCCACACACCTGACTCATCTCGTTACTTCTATGCTGAGGGCTACGAGGAGAGACTTGCAAAGGGTGAGCGCCAGAAGCAGCTTTCTAAGGAGTTCGTTCGTGAGTGGCTCATGGCAAACGGATTCCAGGGTCAGGAGGGACAGAAGGTTCCTGAGATGACACCAGAGGTAGTTGACGGTATCACAAACAGATACATCGAGCTCTATGAGAACATCGTAGGCGAGAAGTTCGTTCGTACTGACTACACACCTGAGCAGATCGAGAAGAATATCGCTGACTGCATCAGTAGCATCAATGAGTAAAGAAGAAGGAGTAATTATAGCCGAGGGCATACATGCGGGATTTCCGTCCCCAGCCCAGGACTATATGAACTCCGTTATAGACCTTAATAAAGAACTCGTCCGTCACCCCGCCGCTACATTTTTCGGCAGGGTAGCGGGCGATTCTATGATTGATGCTGGAGTCGATGAGGGGGATGTCCTTGTAATCGACAAGAGCATTGAGCCTTCGGAAGGGGATATGGCAGTCTGCTTTGTGGATGGGGAGTTCTGCCTGAAATTTATCTCTTACCAGGATCCTGACGACCCTAAGTCTGTCAATGCATCCAAGCCGGGTGTTTCATACAGGATACTTGAGAAAAAGTGCCTGTGGCTTCTTCCCGCCAATAAGAAATATCCTCCTATCAAGGTGACTGAAGCGAATGACTTCACTGTCTGGGGAGTTGTCACCTACGTTATCAAAAAGATCAAATAGTAAACTTTTCTTTTTCTTCCTTAAGCGTGTACGCCTTAGTTGACTGCAACAACTTCTTTGTCTCGTGCGAAAGGGCGTTCCAACCAGATCTGGAAGGCCGTCCTGTCGTTGTCCTGTCAAACAACGACGGCTGCGTCGTTGCTAGAAGTAACGAAAGCAAGGCTATGGGGATCAAGATGGGCACTCCGTTCTTCCAGGTTAAGGGTCTAGTTGATGAGGGAAAACTCGTTGTCAGAAGTTCCAACTACAAGCTGTATGGAGACCTTAGTGCAAGAGTTATGTCTCTACTAAGTGAGGTGGCTCCGTCAATTGAGGTTTATTCAATCGATGAGGCGTTTATGCTGATGGACGGTATAGATGAGAAGGAGGTTCCGTCTATCTGCAGAAAACTGGTTGTGAAGATCCGTCAGTGGGTCGGGATCCCTGTCAGCATAGGAGTAGCGAACACAAAGACTCTGGCTAAAATCGCAAATCATTTCGCGAAGAGATATAAGGGCTATAAGGGAGTATGTGTCATTGACTCTGCTGGGAAGATGGAGAAGGCACTTACCCTTACTCCTATTGATGACATCTGGGGTATCGGTCGAAGGTATGCTCCAAAGCTTATGTCTCAGGGAGTGAAGACGGCAAAGGATTTTACGGAAAGACCAGGCGAGTGGGTGCAGAAGCGTATGGGAATTAATGGAGTGCGGACATGGAAGGAACTTCAGGGCTTTCGCTGTGTTGATGAGGAGAAGATCCAGAAAAGGAAGTCGATATGCACAAGCCGCTCTTTTGCTGATATGATTTCAGACAGGACGGAACTGTCACTGCGTATATCAGACTTCGCCGGAATGTGCGCCCAGAAGATGAGAAAGGAGAGGACTGCTGCATATCTTGTCGGAGTCTTTATTCATACTAACAGGTTTAGAGAAGATCTGGAGCAGGATTTCCCAAGTTCGTGGGTAAGACTAGATGTCCCCGTTAGCAGCACTCAGGAAGTTGTAAAGGCTGCTCTTAGGGCGTTTGATTATATCTATAGGCCCGAACATCAGTATAAAAGGGCGGGCGTGATGGTTTCTGAAATAGT
>JAKSJT010000179.1 GCA_024402125.1 Bacteroidales bacterium | reverse complement strand
TAAACAAGAAATACAAAAGAAAAAGGGAGCTGATTAGGATCAGATCCTGCACAACTCCCTAATTCATCTAGAGCAATAACTACTGCAAATGTATAAATTAAATTCTTATTTTAAAATCTTTATACGAAAAACTTTTCCAAAGTTCTACATTTTCTCCATTCTGGATGTAGATTGACGGAAGAGGCATTCCGTTGAAGGTATTGTTCTTCACCATTGAGTAGATTGCCATATCCTCAAATACTAGGATATCCCCTTCTTTAAGTTCATGATCAAACGAGTACTCACCGATGATATCTCCGGCAAGACATGTAGGGCCACCGAACCTGTAGGTGTAAGCCTTTTCTCCTGGCTGCCCGCTGTCTCTTAGAGGAGGTCTGTAAGGCATCTCGATCACATCAGGCATATGACAAGCAGCTGATGTGTCAAGGATAACAACATCACCGCTGTCGTGGTGCTGCACCTCAAGCACAGTTGTATACAGATAACCGGCATTGAGAGCTACCGCCTCACCTGGCTCAACATACACCTCAAGACCATACTTGCTCTTCATCTTAAGGATACACTTCTCCAGTGTCGCAATATCATAGTCCTCTCTTGTGATATGATGTCCTCCTCCAAAGTTTATCCACTTCATATCTTTAAGATACTCACCGAAATTAGCATCCACTACTTCAAGTGTCACTTCAAGCGCATCAGAGTTCTGTTCACAGAGTGTATGGAAGTGAAGTCCATCTAGAAGCGAGAGCATTTCAGGGAAAGACTCAATGCCTTTTCTGAACTCTGAAATGGTTACACCAAGCCTACTTCCCGGAGCACATGGATCATAGATAGCATGTCCCTCCTGAGTTGATTTCTCAGGGTTAATTCTAAGGCCGACCTGACATCCGGCATCCTTTGCCTTCTTTCCATAGAGGCTAAGCTGACGCACTGAATTGAATACGATATGGTCACATATCGACACAATCTCATCAATATCCTCAGCCTTGAATGCAGGAGAGAAGACATGGTTCTGCTTTCCTGGCATCTCCTCGTGGCAGAGACGAGCCTCAAAAAGGCCGCTTGCTGTTGCTCCCGCAAGGCTTTCCCCTATCATGGGATAAAGGCCATAGCAGCTGAAGCATTTCTGAGCAAGGAGAACATGCACGCCTGTTCTGTCGGATACCCCTTTAAGCACGGATAGATTCTGAGCGAGCTTCTCAGAATCTATCACATAGCAAGGAGTTTTAATGTCCTGTATTTTCATTTTCCAATTAGTCAACGAGAACTGGATTCTCATCTACAACCCAAGGAAGACCCCACTTGTTAAGTGCCTCCATGTATGGATCCGGATCAAAGTCCTCTACATTGAACACACCTGGCTTCTTCCAGAGGCCTGTCATAACCATCATTGTTCCGATCATTGCAGGAACACCTGTTGTGTATGAGATAGCCTGTGAACCAACCTCAGCGTAGCACTCCTGGTGGTCGCAGACATTGTAGATCTTGATGCTTCTCTTCTTACCATCCTTGATACCGGTGAAGATACAGCCGATGTTAGTCTTTCCGACTGTACGAGGGCCGAGTGATGCAGGATCAGGAAGAAGAGCCTTGAGGAACTGGATAGGAACGATCTCCTTACCCTCGAACATGACAGGGTCAGTTCTAAGCATACCGACATTCTCAAGACACTTCATGTGTGTGAGGTAGCTCTGTCCGAATGTCATGAAGAAACGGATTCTCTTGACTCCTGGGATGTTCTTAGCAAGAGACTCGATCTCCTCGTGATGGAGAAGATACATATCCTTTGGACCGACACCCTCGAATACGTACTCTCTCTTTATCTCCATAGGCTTTGTCTCCACCCAGTGACCGTCCTCCCAGTATGAACCGTTAGCGGATACCTCACGGAGGTTGATCTCAGGGTTGAAGTTTGTTGCAAATGGGTAACCGTGGTCACCGCCGTTGCAGTCAAGGATATCGATTGTATGGATCTCATCAAAATAGTGCTTGAGGGCATAAGCGGAGTAAACGCTAGTTACACCTGGATCAAAGCCTGTTCCAAGGAGAGCTGTAACGCCAGCATCCTTGTACTTGTCCTGGTATGCCCACTGCCATGAGTAGTCGAAATATGCTGTGAAGCCCTTCTCCTTGCATCTCTTCTCGTAGATAGCTCTCCAAGAAGGATCCTCAGTATCTTCAGGCTCGTAGTTAGCTGAATCCACATAGTCAACACCAGTTGCAAGACAAGCATCCATGATTGTAAGGTCCTGGTAAGGAAGTGCAAGGTTAAGAACGATATCAGGTTTAACCTCATTGATAAGAGCGATAAGCTCTTCCACTGAATCAGCGTTAACCTTTGCTGTTGTGATCTTAGCGCTGGTCTTACCCTCAAGCTTAGCCTTGAGAGCATCACACTTGCTGACAGTACGGCTTGCGATACAGATCTCTGTGAATACTGAATCGTTCTGAGCGCACTTCTGGATTGCAACACCTGCGACACCGCCGCAGCCTATTACCAATACTTTTCCCATTTTGAATATTAAAATTTAAGTTAGTTGTTATTACTTCTTGTTAAGTGAGAGGATAAACTCCCTTACCACCTTGCATGCAACTGCTGTTGACACTCCGCTCTGGTCGTATGTAGGGCAGAGCTCATTGACATCGCAAGCTACAACATTGCAGGATGAACATACAGTATCGATGGCCTTCAGTAGATCCATAAAGCCCACTCCACCTGCCTCAGGAGTACCTGTTCCAGGGAAGATAGAAGGATCAAGGACATCCAGGTCAATTGTAAAATACACAGGTGTATCTTTCAATGATTCAACGGTTTCCTTTAGTCCATCGAAAGTAAATTTATGCATATCTGTATGACCTTCCTTTGACCATACAAACTCAGGACGGTCTCCAGAACGGATACCGAACTGATGGATATGTCCGTCTCCGACAAGATCCCAGCAGCGTCTGATTACAGCCGCATGAGAGAGCTTTACTCCAAGGTACTCATCACGAAGGTCGGTATGAGCATCAAAGTGGATGATATGGATATCCGGATACTTTTTGAACACCTCTCTAAATGCACCGAAGGTAACAAGATGCTCTCCTCCTATCATGAACGGAATCTTTCCGTCCTCAAGGATAGTTGCGGTTCTTTCTGATATCTGGTTAAGAGCAATTTCGCTGCTACCCATACTGAGCTCAATGTCTCCGCTGTCGAAGACGCTGTAGTCAGTCAGGTCCATGTCAAGATATGGACTGTATGTCTCAAGACCATATGACTCGCCTCTTATCGCCTTCGGACCGAAACGTGTTCCTGGTCTATATGATGTTGTCGAATCAAACGGAGCACCGAAAAGAACGATTGAAGCGTCCTCGTACTCAGCGTCACATCCGATAAATGTCTCTATATTCTTTTCAAGCATGCTAGTAAAGTTCTACAAAATTGGAATATCATCATTCTCAACCTTCTGGAGCATTCTTTCAACATAAGCAGGGAGAGCGAAGCTTCCCTTGTGAAGGTTTGTTGTATAGTAGTCTGTCTGGATTCCGAGGTTCTTCCACTCCCTGACCTTAAGGTCATTTACCGGATGATACTTCTTTGATGCGAATCCGAACAGCCAGTATCCTGAAGGATAGGTTGGAATATGTGCCTGGTAGACCTTGCAGATCGGGAAGTTCTCATAAATACGCTTATGAGCCTTCTGGGTCTCGATTCTGTCTGTCTCGTAGAATGGGCTCTGGTGCTGGTTGACCATGATACCGTCCTCCTTGAGTGCCTTGTAGCAGCTGCCGTAGAACTCTCTTGTGAGAAGACTCTCACCAGGACCGTAGAATCCGGCAGAGTCAACGATGATGATATCGTACTCCCCTTCAATGTGACGGATAAAGCGAAGAGCGTTCTCTGTGTAAGTTGTCACTCTAGGGTCTTCAAGGCAAGCGGAAGTCTCAGGGAAGAACTCTCGGCAGGCCTCCATTACTCCCTCGTTAACTTCCACAAGGTCGATCCTTTCGACCTGAGGGTACTTGAGGATCTCCTCCACTACTCCACCGTCACCGGAACCGAACACCAGGATCTTCTTAGGGTCCGGATGCACAGCAAGCGGCACGTGAGCAAGCATCTCGTCATAGATGAACTCATCCTGCTCTGTGAAGATGATGTAGCCGTCAACGGCAAGGATTCGACCGAACTCCTGAGAGTCGAAGATATCCACTCTTCCGAGGTCTGTCTCATTTGAATATAGATGTCTGTCAACCTTCACTGAAAGCTTGACATTCTCTGTATGAAATTCACTGAACCAATATTCCATCGAATGCTAATATATACTACGTTCCTTAATCACATTAAGTCTCTCGACCTTCTCATCCTCAGGTCCTGTAAGGGAGCATCCCTTCTCCTTCGCGTAAAGGATATAGTCGATGATTTCCTGAGTGATACGCTCTCCTGGAGCCAGGATAGGAATTCCTGGAGGATAGCACATGACGAACTCGGTACAGATTCGGCCGTTTGTCTCCCTTATCGGAATCATCTCCTCCTTTGCTGCGTAGAACGCCTCCTGAGGAGTCATCACTACAGACGGGTTGATGTACTCATGGTCGAACAGACCGGTTCTGTCTTTCTTATAACGTCTCTTCACATCGTAGAGGGCGCTCACAAGACGCTCCACTTCCCTCATTCTGTCGCCGATAGAGATATAGGCAAGCACGTTGCCGATGTCACCGAGCTCCAGCTGAATATCGTATTCATCACGAAGGAGGTCATAGACCTCAATACCTGCAAGACCGATATCAAGCGTATACACTGTCAGCTTAGTTGTATCGAAGTCATACACGCTGTCCCCGTTGATAAGTTCCTTTCCGTAGGCATAGTATCCGCCGATCTTGTTGATCTCAGTTCTGGCATAGTCAGCGATTCTCTGAACCTCAGCGAAAGCCTCCTTGCCCTTTATAGCAAGGTTACGTCTTGAGATATCAAGACTGGCGATAAGCAGATACGATGCACTAGTTGTCTGGGTAAGGTTGATCACCTGACGCACGTAACCTGCACTCACGTTCGGTCCTGTAAGAAGGAACGAGCTCTGGGTAAGGCTACCGCCTGACTTATGCATACTCACAGCGGACATGTCAGCTCCAGCCTCCATGGCTGTGATAGGCATGTTCTCACCGAAGTAGAAGTGAGTTCCGTGAGCCTCATCCACTAGAACCATCATGTTATGGGCATGAGCGATCTCAACAATCTTCTTAAGGTTCGAGCAGATACCGTAGTATGTCGGGTTATTGACAAGGATCGCAACAGCATCAGGGTTCTCCTCGATAGCCATCTCAACCTGTGAGATCTTCATACCGAGAGCGATACCGAGCTTCTTGTCTGTGTCTGGATTTACGTAAATAGGGGTTGCACCATTGACAACTAGAGCGTTGATTACGCTTCGGTGCACGTTTCGAGGAAGAATGATCTTCTCTCCGCTCTTGCAGGCAGTGAGGACCATAGTCTGCACAGCAGATGTTGTACCTCCCACCATAAGGAAAGCATGAGCTGCTCCGAATGCATCGGCAGCAAGCACTTCAGCTTCCTTGATAACGGATACCGGGTGACAGAGATTGTCAAGAGGTTTCATTGAATTGACATCCAACTCAACGCACTGCTTTCCAAAAAGCTTCACTAGTTCGGGATTACCCCTTCCTCTTTTGTGTCCTGGGACATCGAAAGGAACAACCCTGTTCCTTCTGAACTCCTCGAGGGCTTCATAGACCGGTGCTTTGTCCTGATTCATCAGCATTAAAAATAAAATAAGTCATCAAATCGTCTTTCCATGAACCTTCGGGGTACAAAAAAAGACATAAACAATACTTACCTTCTTGTCTACGTCTGCCATGAATCAGGAAAACCTTTTTCAAGTGCAGAATTATCAGAGTCTATATAGCAAATATTTACTTTTACTACTCTTATTGACCGTTTTCAAGTCGGGATGGTTGTAAAGTAACCAACTGAAAAAAACGCGCGTCAGGTCTTGACGCAAATGCACATCTACCTGTGCAAAATCAATAATAAAATATTCACTGGAAACCTCTAATAAATCTATCTCGTTTTCCAATCACACAAAAGTAGTAAAACTTTTGAGTTTAGAAAGCATTTTGTCTATAGAAGTGCACTATTTTTTCGGTAATTTCTAAAAACAAATGGCATTCTACTGCCACTGTCCTATCTGCCGGACAAGGTTCGGATAATCATCATCTGTCGGATCAAACAGAAACACGCAGTTAGGGCACCTGAAGAATCCGTCACATCCTTCTTCCATACCGGCTGGTAGCAGCCCCTAACAACAATAACCCATATGATAGCAGAACTCAGTTCCGAGTTTCGGGCAGATAACCTTACCCACAAATCC
>JAKSJT010000178.1 GCA_024402125.1 Bacteroidales bacterium | reverse complement strand
ACAGAGAGGATATCTCTTCTTACTGTTCTGTCCTTCATGGCAAGGTTAGCATCCTTTAGCCTTTCATCAACCTTGTATCCGCCGTTCTTAAGTCCTTCGAGAAGCGAAACTACATATGAAGAATGAACGCTACCTGATCCTGTACCTCCTGCGATAAAGTCGAATGAGGTGTAGCCGAACAGAGCGACATTGGATACATCTGACTTGAATGGAAGTGCTGATGCGTCGTTCTTAAGAAGTACCATACCTTCGAGGGATGACTGACGGGTGATCTGGGCGTGAGCCTCAAGGTCAGGGTTGTCAGAGTACTCATATCCCTGGAATCTAGGAGTTCTCTTGACGAACTCAAGGATTCTTCTAACATCTCTGTCGACATCTGCCATAGTGAGGGAACCGTCTTCGAGAGCTGCGAGGATTTCGTTGTATCTCTGCTTGTTACCTGGCATGATGAGGTCGTTTCCTGCTGCGATCTGAGCTCCACCGTTATTTCCTGAAGACCAGTCTGTCATGACCATTCCCTTGAATCCCCATTCTCCGCGGAGGATACCCTCAATCAGAGGATAGCTCTCAGGGGTAGGAGTTCCGTTGATTCCGTTATAAGAAGTCATGACAGTCCATGGGTCTGACTCCTTGACTGCGATCTCGAATCCCTTCAGGTAGATCTCACGGAGAGCTCTGTCGCTGATGATGGCGTTATTGAGCTTACGGTTGGTCTCCTGGCTGTTTGCTGCGAAATGCTTGATTGAAGTGCCGACTCCGTTTGACTGGATACCCCTAACATAAGCTGCTGCTGTCTTTCCTGAAATGAGCGGATCCTCTGAGTAATACTCGAAGTTACGACCGCAAAGAGGGTTTCTCTGGATGTTGAGAGCAGGAGCAAGAAGAACATCTGCTCCGTATTCCTTTGTCTCACGTCCCATAGCCTGTCCCACGCTCTCGATAAGCTCCTGGTTCCAGGTGGAAGCGAGGAGGGTTCCGATAGGGAAGTAGGTGCAGTAGTAGGTTCTGTCTTCACCTTCTCTGGTTGGGCTGATACGAAGTCCTGCCGGACCGTCAGCCAGTACTGTGCTTGTAATGCCCAGCTCCTCGAAAGAGAATGTTGATCCTGCAGCACCTGGAACAAAGAGTGAATGCTGTCCGACAACCGGACCGCTGTTCTTTTCTTCCAGATCAAGGTTGGTTCCCAGGAGGATCTTCAGCTTCTGCTCCTTGGTCATAGCCTTGACAACATCGTCTACCTTAGAGGTCTTGAGGTTTACAGGACCGCTTGAACATGCTGAAGCAGCGAGAATTGCGGCTGCTAGAGCAAATGATGAGAGTAGTCTTGAATTCATTGTATTTTTATTATTTGTGTTAGTCTTGATTATGGACTGTATCCAAATAACAAAAATAGCATTTTCTGCAGAACAACAGTTCTGTGAGTAAGACAATATTGAGAATTAAAAAAAGAATATCATTTGGATAACCTTTCGTGATATCTGGTAGCTAGAATCTGCCGTGATTTATTCTGTCAATCTCCCTTTCGACATTGTTCATAGGGCCCATCTTCAAGGTTGTCGTGTTGAATCCGCCAAGATGCCATGCCCTGGTGTTCAGCTCAACCTGCTCCCATGGGATCATGACAGACTTGTATGTGCCTGTTGCCATGTCGAATTCACTTCTTATCGTCTGCGGGATCATGTCTGGTCCGTACATGTTCGGAACAGGTTGACCTCCTGGAATCCTATAAAGGGCATACGGAAATGACTGGTTGAATCCTCTGTATCCATACGGTATGGCAAGAGGAGAACTAAGGAAGAACCCTGCAACGAAAAACAGCGGCATCAGCCTCTTGTCAGGGGTGTAGATTGAAGAATTCAGATTAGCGGAAATGTCAGGAATGACCCTGCTTGCGATGAAAGATCTCTTTGCGTAGTAGATATCCTGCCTTGACATCGGTCCAGCTGGAACAGTCAGTCTGTTTATTCCAAATGGTGGCAGAATAGATGATACTCCCATAAGATTGGATGGAAGAGTGACCGGGGCTTTTGTCGTGTCCGGCTTCACTACAGGTCCATCCGGAACCTTTGTTTCGCTATTTGTTGTCTGGGCATACAGAGCTCCTTGTCCGAGAAGAACGGACAGCATTATCAGCAGTAGACTTGCGTAAAGGATCTTTGTTTTCATCACCCAAGGAATTTTTGTAAAGATAAACTAATCACTTCACTTTTTGTGCCAAGTTTGGTACTTTTGCGTGATTAAACTAAAGAAAATGCAGACAGGGAGAATAAGGCTTAGAAGATGGACAATGGAGGATGCGGATGCACTCTTTAAGTATGCGTCTGATCCTGAGGTGGGACCTCATGCCGGATGGCCTCCTCATACCAGCATTGAGATGAGTAGGGAAGTTATACGGGATATTTTCACAAACGAGGACACATGGGCGATCGAGCTAAAGTCTACCGGTGAAGCTATAGGCTGTATGGGATACTTTACCTTCGGAAAGAGCAACATAGAAATCGGTGAGAATGACTGTGAGGTTGGCTACTGGGTGGCTCGCCCGTTCTGGAACAAGGGGATATGCACGGAGGCTCTTTCCCTTATGCTGGACTACTGCTTCGAGGTTAAGGGATTCGATATAGTCTGGGCTGACCATTTTATCGGAAATCCGGCTTCCGGAAGGGTTATGGAAAAGTGCGGATTCGAGGATACTGGAAGAGTGAACTCCTGCAGTGCCCTCTATGGAGGTGACAAGGATCTGGTTAAGATATATAAACTCACTCCGGAGAAATGGAAAACCCTGAAATCTTTGTAAATTTGGAGCATAATTTAAAACCGGATAGAATATGAAACTAAAGCATATAGTACTTTGGAAATTCAAGGACGAGGCAGAAGGAAGAACTAGAGCTGAGAATGCCCAGTGGATGAAAGAGCATCTTGAGGCTCTTGTAGGTGTTGTCCCTGAACTTCTTTCAGCTGAGGTCGGAATCAATGTGACTGACTCGGATGCTGCATACGATGCAGTCCTTATATCTACTTTTGAGGACAAGGAAGCTGCAGCGAGATACAAGGTTCATCCAGCTCATCAGGAAATCAGTTCATACTGCAAGAAGGTAAGACTTTCCAGAGTTGTATGCGATTATTGGATTGAAGACTAATCACATATCATGGATAGAGAATTAACCTTAAATGAAATATACAGGGCAACTCATGTCCTGAAACCTATTCTTCGCCCAACCCACCTTATTGAAGCTCCTTCAGTCAGATCTGACTGCAAGATCTTCATAAAGCCGGAGAACCTCCAGGTGACCGGATCATTCAAGGTAAGAGGCGCAACTTATATGATCTCCCAGCTCTCTGAAGAGGAGAAGGCAAGGGGAGTTATCGCCAGCTCTGCCGGCAATCATGCCCAGGGTGTTGCCATGGCTGCTGCAGCTAATGGAATCAAGTCCGTTATCTGCCTTCCGGCCGGTGCTCCTATCTCAAAGGTCGAGGCGACAAGATCCTATGGCGCTGAGATATGCCTGGTTCCAGGAGTATACGATGATGCGTATAAGAAGGCCATTGAACTGAGGGACGAGAAGGGATACTCCTTTGTCCATCCTTTTGACAATCCTCTTGTGATTGCAGGTCAGGGTACCATCGGTCTGGAGATCCTCGACGAGCTGCCATCCGTTGATGCCATCATCGTTCCTGTAGGAGGTGGCGGACTTATCAGTGGAGTGGCTTATGCCGCAAAGCAGATCAATCCTAACATAAAGATCTATGGCGTTCAGGCAGAAGGTGCTCCAAGCATGGTCAGGAGTATCGCTGACGGAGAGATAACAAGACTCGGTTCCGTGTCAACAATCGCTGACGGTATTGCTGTTAAGCAGCCGGGAGACCTGACATACGAGCTATGCCGAAAGTATGTGGACGAGATTGTGACAGTAAGTGATGACGAGGTATGCGCTGCTATTCTTCATCTTCTGGAGAAGTACAAGATCGTTGCTGAGGGAGCCGGTGCCGTATCTGTTGCCGCTGCGATGTTCTGCCAGAAGCTTAATCTTGAAGGAAAGAAGGTTGTCTGCCTTGTCAGTGGCGGAAACATCGATGTGACGATCTTCAACCGAATCATCAACCGTGGTCTCCAGAAGAGGGGCCGTCTCTGCACTCTTGCTGTAGAGCTGATGGACAGACCAGGTCAGCTTGTTATCGTCAGCCAGATTATTGCGAACCTGGGAGCCAATGTTACTGCGGTTCTTCATGAAAGGACAAACTCGGAGATTGATGTCAACGAGTGTGTTCTTCGCATTTCAATGGAAACAAGGGACAGCGAGCACATCCGTCAGATTATTGGGGCTCTTGAGGGCGAGGGATTCAAGATCCTGTCAGCGGAATAATATCGCTTGAAAAAAGTCTATAAAAGCATAGAGGACAATCTTTTGCCTTGCGGCATCAGGTTGTCCTCTTTTTTTGTGTTGTTGTGTGTATAAGTAGTTAGTCTGATTTACTAGAAAAGGATTTCAGGAACGCAGCTGGCCATTGCCTCATAGGCCTTCTCGCTAGGGTGAAGGTGATCTCCTGAATCGAACCCGTCAGCAAATGCCTCAGGGTGGTTCTCATCCCTTACCGCCTTGTCGAAATCCACGCATCCGTCAAAAAGGTCGCTTGTCCTTAGCCACTGGTTGAACTCGTTTTTGAGGTCCTCTCTCATCTCCGAGTAGGTTCTCCAACCGAAGATTGGAAGAAGGGTTCCGCTCCATACCTTGAGCCCTAGTTTTCTTGCGTGTGAGATATAGAGGTTTGTAGTTCCGTCAATAAGATCCTGGCAGGAAGGCATGTCACTCCATGGTCTGAACGGATTGACTTCGTATCCCACAGGGTGGATGATGTCATTGATTCCGTGCTGGATGATAACTGCACTTGCTCCGGCAACATTGAGCTCGATCGGGAATCTTGTCTCTCCCTTGAGTCCATATGCCTGGTAGGTGATGCAGTCATACTGGCGGAGGATTCTGGTGCCGCTGACAGCTCTTCTGATGATTGAGACATTGTGGTGTCCTTCTCTCCATGCTCTTAGAGCGAGGTAGTCAGGCCAGCTCTGGGCAGTGATGGAGTCTCCGTAGCAGACAAGGGCATGGTTCTTCTCCTCAGTCAGGATATCAATTGTGTTCAGGAAGTAGAACCAGTTTGTGTTCCTTGTGTAGTCAAGCGGAAGAGTTTCTGCCTGGGCGAAGTCTCCGTAACTGTATTTTCCCTTTGAGAGGGGTCCTGTAATAAGGGTTCCTGCATTCATCTGGGTGTAACCCTTGAAGTACATGCTCACTTCTACGGTTTCACCGGCAGATACCTCGAAGGGGATTTCATCGCTTTCAATCTCTGTTCCTGGAGCGATTGCTGCAGATGCATTACCGGAGAAGGTGATAGGAACGCTAATGTAGGAGTCGGCTTTCTTTGCAACAAATGCCTTTGTCAGATTCACATCTTCAGTTCCTGTCAGATTGGAGAAGCGGAATCTTAGCTTGCTGCCGGAGAAGCATATTCTGATAGGGTAGCGAAGGGTAAGATCCTTTGAATAGACACATTCCTTTCTGTCAGTAATTGAAGTGGCGTTACCCCAGCAGGCAACCCATTTTGTGAATCTTTCTACGGTATTTGTCATTTGAAAAAATAGGTTCTTTTTAAAAAGCGGTGCAAATATAGTACGATATTCCATTATTTTGATGGCGAATAATAGACGAAGTTTGTTATATTTGTAAATGTTTCAATAAACTGCATAATTTTTTTATCATGGATAGAAGAGAATATTTGCATTTTTCAGCCTTGGACTGGCTGGACTTTCTTTTGGAGGTAAACTATCTGCAGCAGAAGCGATGGCATCTTCCAAATCTAGGAAAAGCAGCTACTCGATGATCATTCTGGGAGATACCCATTGTGATACTGATCCTGATTCTGTATACCATACAGGCTACTCTGACCCTAATCCGACCAGAGAGGCTAACCACAGGAAGGAGTTTGTCAGGAATTCGGAGATGTGGGCTGAGAGAATGCCAAAGCTTCTTAAAAGAGCAGCTTGTCTGGCAGACGACGACACCAAGGCTGTTCTTCATATGGGTGACCTTATCCAAGGTGACTGCGGTGATGTTGCAACTCATACCAGGATGCTCAGCGACTGCGTCGGTGTCATGAAGGACGCATTCGGACCACTTCCATTTGTGACAGTTGCAGGTAACCATGACCTAAGAGGTCGTGATGACAGGGATGCTACCCAGTCATATACAGAGTATATGCCTGCTAAGATGTCGGAAGAACTTGGTAAGAAGATAGAGAAGACAACATTCTCATTCACTGTAGGAAAGGATGTGTATATCGTGATTGACTTCACTCATCCTGATGACGAGGAGATTGAAAAGCTCCTGGAGGAATCAAAGAAGGCTAGATATACATTCATTATCGTGCATGGCCCTGTGTTCCCTTATGACAGTGAGGGATCATATAACTGGATATTCCAC
>JAKSJT010000177.1 GCA_024402125.1 Bacteroidales bacterium | reverse complement strand
GCGGAGTAAGTTATCAGAAACGTGTAGCAGACGTAAACAGGATATATGACCAGCACGCTAAGAGCGGTTTGCCCAACCGCGAGATATGGCGCAGGTACATATATCCTGTGTACGCTATATCAGAACGGACATTTTACAATATGCTGAAGGTGTCGGAAGAGCCAAGAACGGCTGTTCCGGCAGACCTTCAGCTATTCTTAAATTTTGAAGACTGATGGGAAACGAAGTACAAATAATCATCAAGAGAATACTGAAGGACATCCAGGTTGAACTATCAGATGAGTTTGATCAGAACTTTGAGCGAGAGGCATTCTTCAGCGAAGCTTGGGCAAGGCGAAAGAGTCCTACACGCCCAGATGGTCACATATTGGTTGATACAGGCAACTTGCGCCGTAGTATTCAGAGCCGCACAACAGACAACAGTATAACGTTCTTCACAACGGAGCCATACGCGGAAATACATAATGACGGTGGGGAGATAGTTGTGACAGCCAAGATGAAGAAATACTTCTGGCACAAATACTATGAGGCAACCGGTTCGTTTGGCAGGAAGAAAGACGGCAGCCGCAGAAATGACAAACGCACAGTTCAACTAAGTACGGAAGCAGAGTTCTGGAAGTTCATGGCGTTAAAGAAGGCTGGTACAAAGATACGCATTCCTCGCCGCCGTTTCCTTGGTACAAGTCCAGAAGTGGAAAAAGCCGTCCGTGATATAATAGAAGAGAATCTGGAGGGATATATTGAAAACGCAATAGACTTTGAAGTAAAATGAGAAAGGAATTATACAAAGACATTTGTGCAAGCCTTTCACGGCTGTACAAGTTGGCTGATGGCAGCTATATAAAGCTACAGGAGGGTGATGATGTTCCTGAAGGAGCAGAACGCCTGATAAAGTACATTGATCTGTGGAATCATAACGTAGAGTTCATCGAGCAAGAAGAGGCCTGGGACCGCCCTGCAGTATTCGTTGAGTTCACCCCAATACACTGGACTGCAATTCATCCTGGAGTGGAGTACCGAGCGGAGCCTGTGATAAACCTCCATGTGGTGACAGACTGGAGTGGTAGCGTTAGTGCCGAAAGTGAGCTCAGGGATGAAGGATTAGAGGTGTTTGATCTGTTGGATGAGATTCATGAATCTCTGTCATGCAGCAGCGGAGAAACTTATGCAGAACTGGACCTTGCAGAAAGCCTGACAAACCATAATCACGAGGACGTGCTTGAAAGTATAGAGAGTTACCAATGTGTTGCTTTTAAGAGCCTCAAATAAACAAGAGAGATCGCCGAACTCGGCGGTCTCTCTTGTTTATGTTAGACATTGAGATCAAACTTGACTCCTTCATCCCCTTCAAGTAACTGGATTGTCCGCTGAAGGTTACTCTCGTAGATGTGGACATTGCCAAGGAACAGTGTGATAGACCTTAGAGGTAGGTCTATCTGACGCGCTATCAGATAGAGGTGGTAAATGTCTGAAGGCAGTCCAAGGTTAGCATCTGAGCTTCGCTGATATGCAGACAAAACCAGTTCGCCATCATCTATCTGGAACTGGATGAGTGAAAGACATGGTGCCTGATTACTTTCTGCATCGGTCGCTCCCAAGAATAGCACATAGTTCTTGCTGTTACGCTTTTCACGGTTTATCTTTGCTACAAGGGGAGGAAGTTTCTCGAAGTAGGTTGGATAACTGTTAACCAGGATGGAACCGCAATAATCCCACCAGTTGATACCCACGTCACGGTATTTTTCCACCTGACGCTCACCCTTCATGAAGAGCTGCAGCTCATTGCGTAGTTTCTTACGTGCGATGTTGTGTCCTTCGAAAATGTCAAGGAGGTCTGCAGGTGTCAATGACAGCTGCTGATTCAGGAGGAACTTGATGTTCCCTTTCTTGTTGTGCTGCATCTTACCAGAGGTCAACACATGGTCTAAAACCTGATAATACTTGTTCATCTATTCAAATTTTGATTAAAAAATGTTCTATTTTCAAACTTTATGTTAGGAAACCGCTCATATTCCAAATAAAAGTCGTACCTTTGCACCGTCTCACTTACATTATAGCACAAAAATAGCCTTGCTCAGGCGACAGAGGCATATAGCCCCCAGTCGTGTCTGAGCAAGGCATCATGTGTTAAAAAGTAAGTGAGACGACTATTTAACAGGCTGGGGGCTTCTTTGTGCCCCCTGAGGTTCAGCTATCAATGTGATATGCTTCAGCTGAGAACAAATCCTTTTTCTTCCATCCTTCTGCAAGCGTGTTCTGAATGTGCTGCAGAGCCTTAGTGTAGAAGTCAGAGAACTCCTTCAGAGTCTCAAACTGATGGTATGCAGGATTGTCATCAGTGCCGAATTTGAAAGTCACTGGAAGCGTTGCTCCCTGAGTCTGCATAGCGAGATCATAGGCAGCTTTATAGTTGAACTGATTTTCAGAAGAGAGCCAAACCATGTTTCCGTTGTAGGTAAAGCCAGAGAGGATTGCTTGATCCGTCTGCTGATTTATCCATGATACGATGGTGTCACGGATTTCTTCATCTGTAGGCTTATGGTTAAACTCAGCCTCCATGTAGTTCACATTGCCGTTCTCTTGTTTCTGCACATCCCATCTGATGCGCCATTTCCCTCTGACAGGATTGACACATTCAATGAGCGCCACACCTTCAGAGCCTTCAATTCTTTTCATTAGCTAAAGACGTATTTAGTTCGACCTTTGCCGAAGGCTTCTGTCTTGATGGTGGTCTCGAAGGGGAAGCCGTCTGGCATTTCTCTAATCTGTGAGAGGATATTTTTCATTTCCTCACTGTTGGTAAAGAACTTCTTCGCTTCTCCGTTCATTTCGATTGCCACGATGCAGCGGTCTTCACCCTGTTCGGTCTTGATACCGGTCTCGAAGTCCTTGACGATGATAGGAAGGTTTACCAACTCGCGGATGCTTACCACCGCACCCGCAAAACGCTTTTTGCCGTCTTCAGGTTTGAAGGCGACGTTCAAGTCTTTGAATGATCTCATTTTTTTACCTGTTAATTTATTGAATAGATGATTGCAGTTGGCGTGTTTCGCCATACCGTAGAATGACGCTATGAGTTCGCGCCTTCTCTTTCTGCTTTTTACAGTGTGCATCTTCCTCGCAAAGCGTTTCTTGATGCGTTTGCGAAGCTCAGAATGGTCTGGATAGATGACATACCCCAGGAAGTCTATGCCTTCCGTTATTGGGAAGACACGCTCATTCGCCTTTATCTTCAGATCAATGTCCTCGATGAGCTCATGGATAGTATCGCGTATAACCCAGAGCTCTGCCTTTGACCCTGCGAGAACCGCGCCATCATCGCAGTAGCGATAGAAGTAGCGTACTCCGTACCGGTCTTTTAGGTAATGATCAAGGAAGATGGACAGAAGAAGGTTTGCCAGCCCTTGTGAACTCCTTAGTCCGATGCTGATACCCTCAGGCATCATGTGTACGAAGTTGTCGAGCATGGCGATGAGCTTATCATCCTTGAAGATGCGTTTGACGCAATACATGACGAAGTCCTGGTTGACGCTGTCATAGAACTTGGAAATGTCGAACTTGTAACAGTACCTGGTACCATCCGGATCATTCTGCATGTCACGCTGGATGTATTCCTTCAGGTCATGCATACCGCGGTTCTTGATGCTTGCAGATGTAGTTCTGATGAATCTCTTGTGAAGATGCGCATCAACTATATTCATGATGGCATGGACAGCGATACGGTCTTTCATAGAGAGAATCTGAATGCGTCTAACCTTTCCCCCCCTCGATGATGTCACGCTCGCGATAGTCCTTCACGCGGAACTCACCTTTTGCTATCTGCTCAGTAAGTTCTTTGATGACCTCTTCACGGTGAGCCAGCAGCTCACGCCCCTGACGGCTTTTCTTTCTTCTGGTACCACGTAGTACGGTATCAAAAGAATTAGCCATGTTGGAGTAGTCAATGACTTCCTCGATGATGAAACCTTCTCTTCGCATAGTAACTTGATTTTGTAATTAGGAAGATGAGGGCCTTCCAATCCCTGGGCCTAACTTCTTCGAATCATTTCTGACCTACCAAACTTTACCCAATACTTGATTTTTCACCTTTCCAGCTTGTGTGATTCCCTATGCTCACGCATACGGCACAGTGGCTGCTATTGGTGAGGCTTGTTCCACTCGGCACGACTGTAGTAACACGTTCCTGATGTTGTACGCCGATAATTCAGTTGTCCAGGCGCGAGCCGACATTCGCGTTCGCATTCGATGCATCGTTATTCGCATTCGCATTCGAGACACCGCCATTCGCATTCGCGTTGTTGTACCCACGATAAACCACACGGCTTATATGGAACTCCACCTTTTACAGTGCAAAGTTACTGCTTTATTAACAAATTAACGAGGTTGAGACCTTCACAGGCTTAAAAAAGATGGCAAAATGCCGTATTTCTTCCACCCGAACTACCAAAAATGGTGCTTTTTAGGGTGAGTTTGCTTAAGAAAAGATAATTTTTTGTCCATAAGTTTTGATATTTGAAAAAATGTTTGTAATTTTGCAACATCCAATTTGGTGAGGACGGGGAGCCATTAGGTCCGCCCTCGCTTTTTTTATGTAAAATCGTATTTCTTTATTTCTAAGCCTTTTGCACTATTTATAATGCAAATTATATGTTTTATAAAGATTTCTTTACTTGTTTTTGAAACCATATAATCAAAGCCTTTAGTTATTTTCTCTGGAGCAAACATCGCAGGGTCATTAAAGTACAAGCATAACGTATCAGCATTTTCATGTACATCGCTCCTTGCATTGAATCTGGCAAGTTGATTATTCTTTTCCCTAATGGCAGCACCATAGAAAGCCTTATTTTTAGTAATAGATTTTATATCCATCCGAACACCATCGAGAACCATATCAAGTGAAGGCAAGACATTTCCATCCCTTCCTTTTTTCTGTTCATCGCAAAGTATAACTGCATGGCCACATGAGTACAATTTGGAAACTAATTCTTTTTCAAGTCTAAATCCTTCACCACTTCCTACATTATGACCAACATGTGTAGCTTTAACCGCTCCATTCTCAGGATTGAAATCAACATCAATATACTTTTTATCTTTTGATAGCCGATCATATAGTTTTTTGTTGCTTTCTATTCGCTCCCGTTCTGTTTTCTTCGTCTTGCCATTGTAACAACTTCGCACAAGTTGGCAAGCAGCACAGACCTCATTATCCGGTATGAAAGCTGCTAATTTAGAAGCAATATCGCAGTCCTTGCATCGCTTGATGGTATAGGGATTGTAGTCAGGAACCGTCTTCTGTTCAATACCAGGATTAAATCTGAAGATGCCTCTGGTGTCTTTGCCAGTAGCTTCCTGACCTCGTTCCATTGCTTCAGCATGAGAGGTGACAGGATATTTAGACTTGCGCACCTGTACTACAGTACAACGACAATTCCATCCATTAGGTGGGAAGTATTCTTGCCAGAAAGGATCAGACGGTGGCAGTGTCACCCCATCGAGAGCGGACTGCTCAGGACGCACCTTGTTATCCTTCTGAGTTCGGTACTGGAGATTGTAGCGCTCACCATCCTCCATAAATGACTCCCACCTTGCAGCCATTCCTGCAGATGCCTGTACGAAGTTGTATTCAGCACGCAGGTAGTTGCGGTTGTATGTGGAATCAATCTTTTGAACGTCATTCAAGAACTGTTCGAACGGCTTTCTATTGCCATTTTCATCCAGGAGTGAAGGGAATGCCTCATTAAGCTCGTGGAATGTCTTCATGCCAGAGAAGATATAGTTGGAGCGTTGCAGTCTCTTTCTCATACCTTCAGACATAGACTGTTGCTGAATGGCAGAGTCAAGTACAGAGGAATGCGTATCAATGAAGTCCGTTACTGCAGGATCAGCCATTATCTGTATGTCGAGGACAGCACCTTGCTGCTGATGGAGCTTACCCATCATGACAGAGAACGCTTCACGCAGCTTCTGGAGAATGCTATCTTTACCCAGTGCTAATGCACAGGGAACAGTGGCATAGTCAGACAGTTCGCCTTTGAGGATTTCGCTGTATCTCTGATGCAGCCCCTCATAATCGGAGGGGCTTAGTCGAAAAAACGATGTGCGTTGCGCTGTTGCTTCTTACCTGAAGATGACTCTTCAGGAACAGTGGCTTCCTCTTCCTCTTCTTCTGGCACAGGGGCAGGCATAGGACTGCGACGTTCGCCTACAGGCATACTGTACTTCTCTTCAAAGTAAGATGGATCCACTTCATAGTTATTAAGCACCAGTTCCTCATAAGAACGCTGCTGTTCTGGAGTATAGTCAACAGAATAATCCCAGTCGAAACGCAGTCCTTTCAAAGGGAAACCATGCTTCACCATACGAGGAATGAGCTGGCTGTTTATGATGTCACGCAGCATATCGCGATCAGACTCTACCAGATTTTCAAATACCTGCAGGTGTGTTTCAGACTGTGAGAGAGAAGAGCCGTCCTCGA
>JAKSJT010000176.1 GCA_024402125.1 Bacteroidales bacterium | reverse complement strand
CGTTGCATCAAAGGCGGATGTCATTGTTGCAGCTCTCGGTGAGTCCAAGGGCATGTCCGGTGAGGCATCAAGCAGGGCTGACATTTCAATCCCGTCATGCCAGAGAGAACTGCTTAAGGCTCTTCTGGCAACTGGAAAACCAGTTGTCCTTGTGCTTGTTACAGGAAGGCCTCTTGCAATTGAATGGGAGGATCAGAATGTCCCAGCAATCCTGAATGCGTGGTTCCCAGGCAGCGAAGGCTCTTATGCTATAGCGGACGTACTGTTCGGAAGAGTCAATCCGTCAGCGAAGATTACTATGTCATTCCCAAGGAACGTTGGACAGATTCCGGTATTCTATAACCATAAGAATACAGGACGACCAGCACCGGCAGACAGATTCGCAAAATATACATCAGCATACCTTGACACACCTAATGATCCTCTGTATCCATTCGGATATGGACTTTCATACAGCAAGTTTGAGTATTCTGATATTCAGCTATCAGCAGGCGAGATGACAACTTCTCCTATCACAGCTTCTGTTACCGTTAAAAATAACAGTTCAGTTGACGGTGACGAAATCGTTCAGCTTTACATCAGGGATCTTGTCGGATCAGTCACTCGTCCTGTTCAGGAACTTAAGGGATTCAGAAGAGTACATATCCCGGCAGGTGAAACTGTAGAAGTAAAGTTCGATGTTACAAGGGACATGCTAGGATTCTACATGACACCGGACTTCTACGCAAAGAAGGCAGGTGCTCTTGAGGCTGAATTCGTTGTTGAACCAGGTGAATTTGACATCATGATCGGCTCTAGCAGCAAGGCAGTATCAACAGGAAGAATTGTTCTTAGATAGTCCCTCTAAAGGCATGAAAATATTTTTCATGTAAGAAGGATAAACAATGAACAAAATAGATATCTTTGCCGCCTAAATTTTTATTACCGATATGAATCAGATCAATGGGGGTTCTGAGAACCTCTCAAAAGTTGAAAATAAGGAAAACAGCTGGCTTAATAAGGCAATCATTGTAGCAGTGGTTGTCATTGTCATTGCCGCAGTTGCTCTTCTTCTCAATAGAATACCTTCTCCTCAGCCGGCATCGACTGCAGCCGATCCTGAATCGGAAGTGGTCAATGAAGATATGAACTACTCATATCTTCTGGATAAACTCGAGGGAAGCTATGATGTGAAGTTCAAGACTGATGGCGATGTTCTAAGTCAGGGCGTTGCAAGAATCAAATACAATGAGATAGAGGGCTTTGATCTGATTGTATACAGCGAGTATCGCCCTGTAACATATCATTTCAAGGCAGACGAACAGAACAAGCTTCATTCAGATAATCTCGGAGAGGGAACTATCAAGTATGAAGAGGAATTCGATCAGATAACTATTACTTTTACTAAGGAGGACAACACATGCGAACTTTCAAGGTAACCGCAGCATTTTTCGTGGCAGTTATGCTTTTTGCAGGCTGTAATGCACCGACAGATGCACCTACTGTTCCAGAGGAGCAGTACAATGCACTTAAGGAAAAGTACCAGGAGCTTCAGGATAATCAGGCAGCTCTTAGAGACAACTTCATGGATCAGGCGTCAGAAATGGAGAAGATATTCCAGGAACTCTCTTCTATTTCCGGAAAGACATCAGCTCTTCGTCTTGATGTTGAGAGCGGAACAGCTCAGGTAAAGCAGGCAGAGCAGATCCAGACAAATATCGAAGCAATCAGAAAGAGAATCGAGAAGCTTGAGAAACTTGCATCAGACAAGACTTATGTCAATATGGTCAAGGAACTTAAAGGTGTCCTTGAGCAGAAGGAGCAGGAGATTGAGACCCTAAAGGGTGAGATCGAGCTCCGTGATGAGACTATCAAGCAGCATGAGGGAACAATCGCTGAGCAGGATAACACAATCAATCTTCAGAAGATAGCTCTTCAGCAGAAGGTTAACGAGCAGGCTAAGGCTCTCTATGATGCAGGTGTGGACTTCGAGGAACTCGCAGATGACGCTCCTGAAGTAACTCGTAACAAGAACAAGGAAAAGATCAACGAGTGGGCCCTTTCAATGTACGAGAAGGCATTCATATACTACTCAAAGGCTGAACTTTCAGGATATGCTCCTGCTTCTCTTAAACTCGAGAAGGTTGAGGCTAAGATGAAAGCAATCCGTAACTCCAAGTAGTTATGTCTTCCTACGAGGATGCTCTTGACCTGATGCAGGAGCATGGCGTGAGGCCAACTGCGAACAGGATAATGATCCTAAGGACTCTTATTGAGTCGACTAGGCCATTGTCGATGCAGGAGATTGAGACAGAATTGGAGTCAGTTGACAAGTCGATTATCAGTAGAACGATATCGGCATTTAAGGAAAAGCATCTTTTGCATATCCTTGAGGATGGCAGTGAAAGCGTGAGGTATGAGGTCTGCAAAGCTCATCTCCATGGCAATGTCGAGCCTTTAGATGAAGATGCGCATGTTCACTTCCACTGCGAAGTCTGCGGAAGGACATTCTGCTTTGAGGATGTGCGGATACCAGAAGTGGAGTATCCGGAAGGATTTGAGACAAGGACTGTCAATTATATGGCAAAAGGCATTTGCCCTGAGTGCCAGGCAAAGAAGTAACTTCCAATAGCAAAGTGTATAAACGAAGAAGATGAAGGACATCCCTCCATCTTCTTTTTGTTCTATTCTGCAACGACCTCTTCTGTTTTGACATTTGCTCTTACAATTGAATCAAGCATTGCCTGGTAGACTCTATGAACCGAGTCAAGGGCAGGAAGATTCTCTTTCAGGATAGGATCCGTATTAGGGGAATCCATGGATAGAGAAAAAATGGCTGTGCCGAACTAAAAAACACTAAAGACAAGGAGAGGACCAGATAAAGATACAGTAGATCCGAAATAACCGATAATGTCGCCCTGACGGACTCTGGCTCCAGCCTTGATGCCGTTTCCATATTTTGAAAGGTGCATGTACGAAGTGGTGTATACAGAGTTGTGCTTGATCTTTACTGTGTTTCCTCCACCACCGGCGTAGCCTGCACTTATTACAGTTCCGTCACCGATTGACATTACTGGAGTTCCCATAGGAGCTGCATAGTCAACAGCTGTGTGAGGCTTTACTACGCCTGTTACAGGGTGCTTTCTTGCGTATGTGAATCCTGAACTGATTCTGGTGAACTTTAGAGGTGCCTTCAGGAATGCCTTTCTGAGGCTCTCTCCAGTTTCACTCCAATAGAGGTTGCCTCTATCACCCTGGTCATATCTGATTGCCGGAAGAGATTTTTCGTCACGGGAGAATACTGCATAGTAGATAGAGTCGATTGCAATAACCTCATTCTCGCAGACCTTCTCCGTGTAGAGGACCTGGAAACGGTCTCCTTCCTGCAGGGAGAAGAAGTCAACGGTCCAGGCATAGATTTCAGAAAGGTCGGAAATAAGAAGCGCAGAAGCACCTGCGGCTCTCATGTCGTTCCAAAGGGAAGAGTGGATTGTGAAGTCTGCGTATCTGTTGAATGACTCAACAGGCTTGGTTACTTTCCAAACAGCTAGAGAGTCTGTACACTGGAATACGATCATGTCAACCCGGCTTGCCTGGTAGACGGCAAAGTTGAGATCATGAAAAGACACAGAGTCTGTGTGATAGTATGCTCTCATCTTGTTGCCGGCACGAAGCTTTCTGACATCAAAGATTGTGTCCCATGACTGAACGAGCTTGTATGAGTCTTCGCTGGAAAGACCTAGTATTGAAATGCGGACTGAAACTGTCTCGCCGCTTCTGATTTCGGTTTCAATCATATCCAGGGAATCCTCCCAGAAGCCTAGTGGCGGAACAGTATCCTTGACGACTGCCTCGTTGTGCTTATGAGATCCTCTTCCAGAAAATGTACACGAATGGAAAGCCATTGTCGAGAAGACAGCGGCAATTAGAATAAATAAGATTCTGGGCTTGTTCATAGGGATTAGAGAAGTTCCATTGTTTTAGGGTCAAGCTTCTCGTCGAAGAACTTTGCCATAGCTTTTCTGAAGCACTCTTCCTTTCCTGACACTACATAGAATAGAGTGAGGGAAGATCTGAGCTTCTTTGCATCCGGTCCGAAGATATCAGCTGCGGACTTGCCTCTTACCTGACAGAGGTTGTTGGTGATTTCGCGAAGGTGGGATCCGAGTACACGGTCAGCCAGAAAAGCCTTTGCTTCTGCTTTCCCGACAATACCATACTTCATCGCTGTATTAGATGTTCCAAGGCCACGGAGTTGTGGGAAAATGTACCACATCCAGTTGCTTTCCTTCTTACCATTTCTTATTTCCTGCATTGCTACAGTGTAACCGGGCAGTTCGCCCTCTCCGTTATGAGCCTTACGGAATCTTTCGAGATCAAAATTTACTTGCATGGTGCAAAGGTACGAAAAATCCTCTCGCAAAACCGGAAGAATTGATTAAATTCGTGATATGGAAATAAGACCGGTAGCATATTTCGTGTCTCCTTTGAAGACAAAGTTCGGGATCCCTAGGCAGAGCGGAATCTGCTCTGAGCTAAGGGGAAAGATTGTCTTTGCCCCGGAGTATCGCAATCCAGATGCTGTTAGGGGACTGGAAGAGTTTGACTATCTTTGGCTTGTCTGGGAGTTTTCTGCCAATGCCAGAAATACTAGAGAATGGAGCCCGACAGTTCGTCCGCCGAGGCTTGGAGGAAATGAACGCCTGGGTGTTTTTGCTACCAGATCTCCCTTTAGACCGAATCCACTTGGACTTTCATCAGCCAAAATAGAATCCATTGAACTGGACTCGGAAGATGGCCCTGTCATCAATGTGCTGGGAGCAGATCTTATGGACGGCACTCCTATCTATGATATCAAACCTTATATAACATACTCGGACAGTCATCCGGAAGCCCGAAGCGGGTTTGTGGATCAGAACTCGTGGAAGACTCTTGAAGTGGTGATTCCGGAGGAGCTTCTTAGTAGAGTCAAGTCTAAATCAGCCCTAGTTCAAGTACTGAGCCAGGACCCACGACCTCAATACCACGATGACCCTGACAGGATATATGGTATGGAGTATGATGGAATGGATGTTAGGTTCAAGGTCTCAGGAGAAGTTCTCACCGTTGTCGAAATCGTATGATTATCGGCCCAAAAAGCAATTATTAAAATTTCTTAAAAATATCATTGCTTTTTAATTTCGAATGTCTATATTTGCTCTTGAACAATAAATCAAGCAGCAGATATGGCATTTTTTTCTCTCATAGCCGATTGTAGATGGTATCTTGTTACCATCGATTCTGCAGCGTCTCGACAGCGATAATTCCACAGTCTCAGTTTTTATAGTTTCTAAATATTCGTGACTATCACGAAAGGAAATAGTTGTATAATAGTTAGTAAGAAAAAGTAGTTATATTTAAACATATCGTGTTATTTCGGTTTGGTTAGTAATTTTAATGGTTAGTGTTGACTCGAATTAATGTCCCCGGTTAGAAGATTGTCTTTTTGATTGGTTAGAATTTGGTTAGTTTAAATAATAATTGTTATCGGATTTTTTATAGTAGTGTATTGGATCTGATAATCGGGGAGGGTTCGAGTTTTTTTAGAAATTTATCCTGTTCTATTTTTTTTCGCTATGCCTGGCCTTTTACGGCAATGGCATTTGAATCGGTTCCGCAGAGATTGCGTGACCGATTTCATTATCTTCAGGCAGTGTTGCAAATGCATGTGAAAAAATTGTTAACAACTTTATTGAAATTTTTTAAAAACTATTTGTTAGGTACAAACTATTGTACTACTTTTGCATGCCGTTAGTTAATATTGATACTAGGTTACAAATTCTCAACAAATGGGTGGTTTTTTCGGAACAATCTCAAAAGAGCCGTGTGCAACGGACCTCTTCTATGGAACTGATTATCAGTCGCATCTAGGAACACGCCGTGGCGGTATGGCCACATTCAGCAAGGAAAAGGGATTCTTTAGAGGAATTCATAACCTCGAGAGCTCTTACTTCAGAACCAAGTTCGAGTCTGAACTTGGAAAGTACGATGGAAATGCAGGTATTGGCGTCATCAGTGATACGGATGCACAGCCTCTTCTTATGAATTCTCATCTGGGCCGTTTCGCAATCGTAACCGTTGCCAAGGTCAATAATCAGGATGAGCTTGCTGAAAAGCTTCTCTCTGAGAATATGCACCTCAGTGAGTTCAGTAGCGGTAGAATTAACCCTACAGAGCTTATCGCACTGCTTATCATCAAGGGTAAGAACTTTGTTGATGGAATTGAGAATGTCTACAAGAATGTCAAGGGTTCATGCTCAATGCTTCTTCTGACAGAGGATGGTATCATCGCTGCCCGTGACAGCTGGGGTAGAACTCCAATTGTTGTAGGTAAGAAGGACGGCGCGATGGCTGTGACCAGTGAGACTACAGCATATCCTAACCTTGGATACGAGATTGAACATTATATCGGACCTGGTGAGATTGTCCGCATCCGTGAGAACGGAATGGAAGTTCTCAG
>JAKSJT010000175.1 GCA_024402125.1 Bacteroidales bacterium | reverse complement strand
AGCATTTTATAAGTATTGCTATAATTTTATAAGTTTATCAAACCGGAGTATCACACAAAACACCCTTTTTGATAGAAATCAACCTGCAAGGATAGTCGATAATATAATTAGAAGTGTCGAAACCTATCCCCTATTTGGAATTGTCCAGAAAATGTAGTACTTTTGCATCCGTGTTGAGAGATAGGAGGACGAAAGGTTCTCCTATCTTTTTTATATCAATTTTTCGAGTAGTATTCTAAATGAACGTTACAGAGATCAGAAAAGTAATGGAGCCCGAGGTTGAAGCAAGAGGTTGCTTCATCGTCGAGATTACAGTCAGTTCCGACAATGACATCGAATTTGTTTTCGAAAAGGAGGAAGGCATCGTTGATATGGGTGACTGCGTTGCCCTCAATGACATATTCCTTGACAAGTTCGACAGAGACATAGAGGACTATGCCCTCACTATGACTTCTGCAGGTCTTGACCAGCCATTCAAGGTTCTCAAGCAGTACAAGAAGTCAATCGGCGAGAAGGTGGAGGCAAAAATCAAGGGTGGAAAGAAGCTCATCGCAGTCCTTACTGATGCAGATGAGGAAAGCATCACCCTCAAGTATTCCGTAAAGGAAGCAGTGGAAGGAAAGAAAAAAAAGGAGCTCGTTGAGCACATCGACACCTTCCCAATGTCAGAGGTTAACTCTGTCAGACCATATATTGAATTTTAACATTATCGAAAACTAAAAAATAAATAATCATACAATGGAAAAAGCAAAGGAAATTACCCTCGTTGATGCCTTCAAGGAATTCAAAGAGGTAAAGAACATTGACAAGACAGTTATGCTTGGTGTTCTCAAGGACGTGTTCCTAACACAGATCACCAAGACATTCGGTTCAGCAGACAACTTCGACGTTATTATCAACGTTGATAAGGGTAACTGCGAAATCTACGAGAACTTCGAAATCGTTTCTGAGGAGGACTTCGATGATCCAGACACACAGATGACACTTGCTCAGGTTATTGAGGAGACAGGTGACGATGACTATGAGGTTGGTGACCAGTACTCTAAGAAGTTCAAGCTTGAGGATTTCGGACGCCGTGGTATTCTTAACATCAGACAGAACCTCCAGGGACGTATCATGGATATCGACAAGGCTAACGTATTCAAGAAGTACTCAGACAAGGTTGGTGAGATCTTCACAGGTGAGGTTTACCAGACATGGTCTAAGGAAGTTCTTATCCTCGATGAGGACGGAAACGAGCTTCACATGCCTAAGAACGAGCAGATCCCAGGTGAGAGATTTAAGAAGAACGACACTGTCCGCGCTATCATCAAGAGCGTTGAGATGAAGAACAACACAACTCCTTACATCACTCTCTCTAGAACTTCTAACGAGTTCCTCGAGAAGCTCTTTGAGCAGGAAGTTCCAGAGATTCTTGATGGTCTTATCACAATCAAGAAAGTTGTTCGTATCCCAGGTGAGCGCGCTAAGGTTGCTGTTGAGTCATATGATGAGAGAATCGACCCAATCGGAGCTTGTATCGGTGTAAAGGGTTCACGTATCATCGGCATCGTTAGAGAGCTCAGAAACGAGAACATCGATGTCCTCCAGTGGAGTACAAATACAGCTCTTCTTATCCAGAGAGCACTCAACCCTGCAAGAACAACATCTATCGACCTTGGTTCAAGCGACAAGGACAAGATCAAGGTTTACATGCAGCCTGATGAGGTTAAGAGAGGTATCGGTAAGGGCGGATGCAACATCAAGCTCGCTGGTATGCTTACAGACAGAGAAATTGAGGTTTGGAGAGAGCTTCCAAAGGATGGAGTTGAAGATGAGGAAGAAGATGTACTTCTCAGCGAGTTCAACGATGTCATTGACCAGTGGGTTATTGACAGACTTGAGTCTATCGGATGCGACACAGCAAGAAGCGTACTTGCATGCTCCCCTTCTGATATTGCCAAAAGAGCAGACCTCGAAGATGAAACTGTCGAGGAGGTATTCCATATCCTCCGTGCAGAGTTTGAAGAGTAAGTATCTAAGGTAATTAATCAGAAAGAAAAGGGTAGAATATGTCAGAAACAAGACTAAATAGAATCATAAGAAAATACAATATCGGTCTCCAGAGCCTTGTGGAATTCCTCAAGAGCAAGGGAGCTGATGTCGAGGAGAATCCTAATGCAAAAATTTCAGATGATTACCTTCCTGCTATTGACAAGCAGTTCGGTAAGGATCTTGCGCTCAAGGAGGCTTCCGAAAAAGTTGACATCAAGTTAACAGAAATCATCGAGAAGACTACAGGTAAAAAGTCTAGCGAAAAGGTTGAAGAGGACTACGAGCCAGTTAGAGAGACTATTATCAAGAGTAATACTTTCTCTTCAGCTCCTGCTGTTAAGCCTGAACCAGAGCCAGTGGCAGAACCTGAGCCTGAACCTGAGCCAGTGGTTGAACCTGAGCCAGAGCCAGTAGTTGAACCTGAACCAGAACCAATCGCTGAGCCTGAACCAGAACCAGTGGTTGAACCTGAACCTGAGCCAGTCGCTGAGCCTGAACCTGAGCCAGTGGTTGAACCTGAACCTGTAGTTGTTGAAGAGCCTAAGCCAGTAGTGAAGGAGACTCCTGCACCTGCTCCTACACCTAAGCCAGAGGTTAAGCCTGCTCCTGCAAAGGCAGAGGAGGCTGCACCGTCTCAGCCAGGTCTTAAGATTCTTGGAAAGATTGACATGAGTCAGTTTGACAAGAAGGGTAAGAACAAGAAGAGAGAAAGAATCAACAAGGGTACTCAGAAGGTTGATGTTGACAAGGTAGGTAAAGAAGCTACTAACAACCAGGGCGGCCAGAAGAATAACAATGGCGGTCAGAATGGTAATAACGGCGGAAATAAGAACGGTAAGGGCGGAAACAACAACCAGAACAACAATGGTGGAAAGAACCGTCAGGACCAGAACAATAACAACAAGAACCGCAATAACCAGAATAACAACAACCAGGGTAACAAACGTGATCGTGGCAATGAGCGATTCAAGCCTGCAATGACCGAAGAGGAGCAGGAGGAGATGCAGAAGCAGATCCAGAAGCAGGTCAAGGAGACATATGCCAAGATGAACGAAAACAAGAAGAACAACTTCGGAGCCAAGTATCGTAAGGAGAAGAGAGATCTTGCATCTCTTAAGGCTCAGGAGGAGCTCGAGCAGAGTGCAGAGGAGAGAAAGGTACTCAAGGTAACAGAGTTCGTAACTGTTAACGACCTTGCTACTCTTATGAACACTCCTGTTGTCAAGGTCATCTCAGCTTGTATGAGCCTCGGTCTTATGGTGTCTATCAACCAGAGACTTGATGCTGAAACTCTTGTACTTGTTGCTGAGGAGAATGGTTATAAGGTTGAGTTCGTAACTGCTGACATCACTGAGGAGATCCAGGAGCTTAAGGCTGAGGATACAGAGGATCAGCTCGAGTCACGTCCTCCTATTATCACAGTAATGGGACACGTTGACCATGGTAAGACTTCCCTCCTTGACCACATCCGCAAGTCAAATGTGATCGCTGGTGAGGCCGGTGGTATTACCCAGCACATCGGTGCTTACAATGTGAAGCTTCCTGATGGAAGAAGAATCACATTCCTTGATACTCCAGGTCACGAGGCCTTCACAGCTATGCGTGCCCGTGGTGCTCAGCTCACTGACCTTGCAATTATCATCATCGCTGCTGACGATGCTGTGATGCCTCAGACAGTCGAGGCTATCAACCATGCTCAGGCAGCTGGCGTACCAATGGTATTCGCAATCAACAAGATCGATAAGGACGGAGCAAACTCTGACAGAATCTATCAGCAGCTTGCTCAGATGAATATCCTCACAGAGGCTTGGGGTGGTAACTACCAGTGCCAGGAGATTTCTGCAAAGAAGGGTCTCAATGTTGACCTGCTTCTTGAGAAGGTTCTCCTCGAAACTGACCTCCTTGAGCTCAAGGCTAACCCTAACAGACCTGCAGTTGGTGCTGTCATCGAGTCGTCACTCGATAAGGGTCGTGGATTCCTTGCTACAATCCTTGTACAGAACGGAACACTTAAGGTTGGAGACTGCATCCTTTCAGGTAGCTACTACGGCCGCGTTAAGTCTATGTACAATGAGCGTGGTCAGAAGGTTCAGTCAGCAGGTCCATCAACTCCAGTATCTGTACTCGGTCTTAACGGTGCTCCTGCAGCTGGTGAGAAGTTCAATGTCATGCTCGATGAAAGAGAGGCTAAGAACATTGCAACAAAGCGTGAGCAGCTCATCCGTATCCAGGGTATCAAGACTCAGAAGCATATGACTCTCGAGGAAATCGGTCGTCGTATCGCTATCGGTAACTTCAAGGAACTCAACGTCATCGTTAAGGGTGATGTGGATGGATCAGTAGAGGCACTCTCTGATTCACTCATCAAGCTCTCAACAGAGGAGGTAAGAGTAAATGTAATCCACAAGGCTGTAGGTCAGATCTCAGAGTCAGATATTCTTCTTGCTGAGGCTTCTGATGCAGTTATCATCGGATTCCAGGTACGTCCTTCAGTTGAAGCTAGAAGAAGTGCTGAGAAGGAAGGTATCGAAATCCGTCTCTACTCAGTCATCTACGATGCTATCAACGAAGTTAAGGATGGTATCGAGGGTATGCTTGAGCCTGAGAAGAAGGAAGAGATTACTGCTACTGCTGAGGTTAAGCAGACATTCAAGATCTCTAAGGTTGGTACAATTGCCGGTTCTCTTGTTAGAGACGGTAAGCTCGCAGCTAAGAGCCAGGTTCGTCTTATCCGTGACGGTATTGTTATCTATACTGGTGAACTTTCATCTCTTCAGAGAGGAAAGGATCAGGTTAAGGAAGTTAACAATGGTATGGAGTGCGGTATCGGTATCCGTAACTTCAACGACATCAAGGAAGGCGATATCATCGAGGCATTCCAGATTGTTGAGATCAAGAGAACTCTGTAAGAGTATTTCCTCTTTGAATATATCTATGACAAGGTGGCCAATTTCGGTCACCTTGTTTTTTAGTATTACCGGTAAAAAGACAATAAAAGGCAACCGAAACGGTCGCCCTAGATATAAGATAATGGTAGATAACTATCGTTTATTCTTCTAAGCTGCTGCCTTGATATCCTCATAGAAAGCCGCCTGTGCACCATACATGTACGGATAGAGCCAAAGTAATCCGATACCAAGAGTACAGAGTGAAAGGATAGCCCATCCAACGAAACTTAGATGAAGATAGAACAAGTCAAACTTATGTCCCTTCATCATCGCCTCACTCTTACGAATAGCATCTCTAACTGATAGTTCAGGATTATCATTAAGGATGTATGGAGTCATCATATATGCATACGACTTGATAAGACCTGGAACGATGAGAAGAAGAGTCCAAAGAACTAACATAATAGTCATAAGAAGCATACCGCAGAGATTTCTCTTGTAGTTTCCAAAGCCTATCTTGAACATATCATTCAGCACATCGTCTGACTCTTTATTCATATGGTTCTTAATTGCGTTGAAATATCCCACTCCTAGCGGCAATGCCACAAGGATGGAAAGAATGTTTGCCGAAAAAGTCAAACCAGATGAGGTCTGATCAACATATGTCACTCCTGAAATGACACCTGCAATTAACAAATATACAAGTGTAGCAATAATGGATGGTTTCCAATTGCCTCTAAGGACGCTTAATGCTGCTTCCTTATAATACTGATTGTCATGCATATTGATAGAGTTTTGATTATCTAGTTAAATATAGGCACATGCTTGAGAAAAAGCAAATACTCTATCATTAATAACACGAGCAACTCTCATTTATAACCAAAGGGGCATCCAATGATAATTCAATTGGACACCCCTCACTACTAACTATTATCTACTAACTAATTCTAAGCATTATTTATTTTTAGAATCTTCCGCCAAAGCCACCTGGCATTCCGCCACCTGGGAAGCCACCGCCGCTGTTTCCACCACGACGACTACCGCCTCCGAATGTTCCAAATCTCCATGTGAATGATACTAGAACATAACGTCCGATAGAGTTGTTCTTACTCTCTGAGTAAGCTCCTGCTGACTGAGAAGTAGAGAAGTTCCTGGTCTGTCCTAGGAGGTCATAAGCACTGAGAGCAATGGTTGCTCTCTTATTGAAGATAAGCTTTGAAATCTCAGCATTGAGGATTGCTTCACTCTCTCTATCCACCTTATATCCTGAATACCATCTGTAATCCATATCTGACTTGAATGTCATTCCAGCGAGATCCCATGTCCATGTGAATGATCCCTGGAGATTGTTGTCAAACTGATTGAGGTTGTTGTCAGGGTTAGCTGAGTAAAGTGACTTTGTGTATCTTGTTCCACCACCTAGGCGAACCTCTACATCATTGGATCTGTACTGGAATGTAAGGTTTCCGTTAAGGTTGATTGAGTTCACATTACTTCTTGTGAATGCATCGCTCTTTGAAAGGTCAGAGTAACGCTGTCTGAATGCTACATAGTCAAA
>JAKSJT010000174.1 GCA_024402125.1 Bacteroidales bacterium | reverse complement strand
AAATTCGACCAAAAGATAATAGCTATCTCTTGGATAAATCATAAGAATAGTTAAGATATTTTAACTATAACAAAAATTGTGCTCCAGTCATTTGACAATTGAGGGTCTCCCGCTGTATCGATTAGTGCCATTTTTAATATATTTGCACCATGGAACACAAGATAATCATTAAAGACCTATCAGATATTGACAGAGCTGCCGGGCAGTTCCTTCAGGAGATAGGAGACAATACCCTGCTTGCTTTCTTCGCCCCTATGGGTGCAGGAAAGACAACATTCACTTCCGCTATCTGCAGACAACTTGGAGTTGATGCGGATGCTGTCAGTTCTCCAACCTTTGCCATTGTAAATGAATACAGGACTGGGGCAGGAGATCCGATGTTCCATTTCGACTTCTACAGGATCACCAAGACTGCCGAGGCTTTGGATATCGGTTTCTACGACTATGTTGACAGCGGATGCATCTGCGTCATGGAATGGCCCGAGAACATCGAGGACATTCTTCCGGAGGAGACTCTCAAAATCACCATAACAGTAAATCCTGACCAGTCACGCACAGTTTCCTGGACAGATTAATTCACCTTTCACCTTATGATCAGCGAGCCTAACGTAAAAGTCAACCTTGGACTTTATATTCTTAGAAAAAGAGAAGATGGATATCATGACCTTGATACCCTATTCGTTCCTTATTTCGGAATTCATGACACTCTGGAAATTATCGCAGGGGATGACTTCAGCAAGACTTCAGCCAAGATGTTTGCCAAATACGGAAACTCTTACGAAGAAGATGGAAGACTGGTTCAGGGCATATCTGAAGACGGTAAGCTTATGATCACCATAGCAAGAGAAGAAGGTGTAGACTGGGATCCACTTAAGGATCTCTGCGCCAAAGCATACCTTATGCTTGATGCTGATTTTAACCTCCCTCCTGTGAAGATCTTCCTTGAGAAGACTTCTCCTGTTGGTGCCGGACTTGGCGGCGGATCAGCTGATGCTGCTTTCACCCTCAGAATGCTAAGCGAGATGTTCTCACTAGGTCTTGACGACAAGACTCTAGCCGAGTATGCTGCAAAGCTTGGAAGCGACTGCGCATTCTTTATCTACAACTCCCCTATGAAGGGATCCGGAAGAGGAGAAATCCTTACCCCTTTCAAACTGGATAACATTGACTTTTCGGGAAGCAGACAGAACCCTGATTGTCCGTATGAGCTGATGGTCCTCGTTCCTGAAGGCGTTGCCGTCTCAACAGCTGAGGCCTATAAAGGAATTCATCCAGCAATACCTGCTGTATCACTGGATGAAGCTATCGGTAGTCCAGTTGAAAACTGGAAAGACTGTCTAGTTAATGACTTTGAGGCAACCGTATTCCCTCAGCATAAGGAGCTCCCAGCTATTAAGAGATCACTCTATGACTCTGGTGCCGTGTATGCCAGCATGTCAGGAAGCGGTTCCGCTCTATTTGCTATCTACAAGAGATAACCCCCTTTAGCAAACCTTTCTAATAGCAGATTCAATTTCCTCGAAGACCTTCCCACGGAGGTCTTCGTCGCTTATATGCTCCAGAACTGGAGCAAGGAACGATATCATCTGAAGAACCTTGGCCTCCTGCTCTGGGATTCCTCTAGAGCGCATATAGAACTGCTCATCTTCATTGAGGCTTCCGACAGTTGCTCCGTGAGAGCACTTCACATCGTCAGCATAGATTTCAAGCTGAGGCTTTGTGTCCACAACAGCATCTGTACTAAGAAGAATGTTCCTGTTAGTCTGGTACGCCTCTATCTTCTGTGCATCTGGAGCAATGACAATTCTTCCATAAAAAGACACTTTTGACAAGCCACCGGCAAGGCCATTGAATATCTGAAGAGAACTACAGTCCCCGGCAGTATGCCTAACTTCCGTTGAGAATGAGAGATTCTCATCACTTCCACAGATATAGATTCCTGTAAGGCTCAAAGAAGACTCTCTTCCTCTCTGATCAACTGCGACGGTGATCTTCTCTGATACTCCAGGCAGTATGATTACACAGATGTCGGCTTTTGAGTTCTCCTCAAGCACTATATGGTCAAAGTCCATGTCAGAGCAGCCTGGGCGAAGAAGGCAGACCTTCTCCACAGACACCCCTTCCTTTACATGAAGAGTCTTGGGCCCTACCTCAACAGGCACTGCTACATAATGTCCGCAATCAATCTTTCCCATAGACTAGAACTGATCAAATCCGTCCTTCTCAATCATGTCAACAAGCTCTCTTCCGGCTGTCTTGACAATCTTACCGGCCTTGAGAACATGCACAACATCAGGAACAACATACTCCAGAAGTTTCTGATAGTGGGTGATGATGATTGCTGATTTCTCTGGTGTGTGAAGAGAGTTTACTCCATCAGCAACAATCTTAAGTGCATCTACATCAAGTCCACTATCTGTCTCATCAAGGATAGCAAGTGTAGGGTCAAGCATTGCCATCTGGAAGATCTCGTTTCTCTTCTTCTCACCGCCTGAGAATCCGACATTGACCTCTCTTTTAGCGAACTCCGGTCTCATCTGGACAAACGCCATCTTCTCCTTCATAAGCTTAAGGAAGTCACCAGCCTTGAGAGGTTCAAGACCAAGAGCCTTTCTCTTAGCTGTAAGAGCTGTCTTCATGAAGTTTGTGATTGTCACTCCTGGAATCTCGATAGGATACTGGAATGACATGAAAAGACCTGCCCATGATCTCTCTTCAGGACTCATTGCAAGCAGATCCTGACCAAGGAACTCTATAGAGCCTTCTGTCACCTCATAGAGAGGCTTTCCTGTAAGAACTGACGAGAGTGTACTCTTTCCGGCACCGTTAGGTCCCATCACTGCATGAATCTCTCCCTTACGGATAGTAAGGTCCACTCCCTTAAGGATTTCTTTGTCGCCAACCTTAGCGTGAAGGTTTTTGATGTCAAGTAATATATCGCTCATATATTGTCAAATATAATCAATCTAAACTATGCTTTCTTTGAATAAAGCTTGAACCAGGTTGCAAGTGACCATACACCATTGATAAGGTAAAGGGCACATACAATCGGCATGAATACATGTCCTACTGAAAGGTGAAGGATAATCTGTGCAATGTTCACAACAAGCCAAGCAATCCAGCAATCCCACTTCTTCAGAGCTGAGAGGAACTGAGCCATGAGGATAAGGACTGTCACGCATGAATCAAGGTATGGATGAGGATCTGCTGGGAAAAGTGTATCAAGCAGCCATCCCCATACAAATGCCACAAACAGTACTGTTGCTATCACATATGTCCTCTGGATCCATGTCAGCATTGATACCTTCAGAGCTGTACTGTCCTCAGAACTCTGCTCTTCCTCCTTTGGATGAGTCCAGCGGTAATGTCCAAGCACATTGATGGCAAGAGACACCGGCTGAAGAAGAAGGCTCGCATACAGGTTCTTGTTGAAGAACATGATAAACAGAGCAAATGTGTAAAGGTATCCTACCCAGAAATTGTATTTTGAGTTTCTGCCGGCAAGGAATACACATGTAAGACCAAATACCGAAGTAATAAGGTCAATAAGAAGCACAGGTGTGTCGCTTCCTAGTGTAAACAATGTATAATTAATCCACTCCATATCTACTACTAACCAACTGATCCCTCAAGAGACACCTGAAGGAGTTTCTGAGCCTCAACGGCAAATTCCATAGGAAGGCGAGAGAGAACTTCTCTAGCGTATCCATTAACAATAAGACCTACGGCATCCTCTGGACCGATACCTCTCTGATTACAGTAGAAGAGCTGGTCCTCACTGATCTTTGATGTGGTTGCCTCATGTTCTACAACTGCTGTAGGGTTCGCATTACGAATCTCAGGGAAGGTGTGAGCTCCACACTGAGAACCGATAAGAAGGCTGTCACACTGTGAGAAGTTTCGCGCATTGTCTGCACCCTTGTTCATTCTGACAAGACCACGGTAGCTGTTCTGACTTCTTCCGGCAGAGATACCCTTGCTGACAATACGGCTCTTTGTGTTCCTGCCGATATGTATCATCTTTGTTCCTGTATCAGCCTGCTGAAGGTTGTTTGTCACAGCAACTGAGTAGAACTCTGAAGAAGAGTAGTCACCCATAAGGATTGTGCTAGGATACTTCCAAGTGATTGCAGAACCCGTCTCAACCTGAGTCCAGCTAAGATGTGAGCCACTGCCCTTGCAGATACCCCTCTTTGTGACAAGATTAAGGATACCGCCCTTTCCGTCAGCGTCTCCAGGATACCAGTTCTGAACAGTCGAGTACTTCACATCTGCATCCTTCTCAACGACAATCTCGACAACAGCCGCATGGAGCTGCTGCTCGTCTCTCATAGGAGCAGTACATCCTTCCATGTAACTGAGCTGAGAGCCTTCATCTGCAACGATGAGCGTTCTTTCAAACTGACCTGTTCCCTTTGCATTGATTCTGAAGTAGCTTGACAGTTCCATAGGACACTTCACGCCCTTAGGGATGTAGCAGAAGCTACCGTCTGAGAATACAGCCGAATTAAGCGCTGCAAAATAATTGTCTCCGGATGGGACGACGCTTGCGAGGTACTGTCTGACCAGATCTCCATGTTCCTTCACTGCCTCAGAGAATGAGCAGAAGATAATGCCCTTCTCTGCAAGGGTCTTTCTGAATGTAGTAGCAACTGATACAGAGTCGAACACTGCATCTACTGCTACAACACCAGCCAGGACATCTCTTTCCTTGATAGGAATTCCGAGCTTGTCGAATGTCTCCTGAAGCTTTGGATCAATCTCCTTTGGTCTGTCTGAATTCTTCTTTGGGGCTGCATAGTAGATGATATCCTGATAATCAATCTCAGGCATATCAATATGTCCCCACTGAGGCTGATCCATCTTCTGCCACTTTCTGAAGGCATCAAGACGGAATTCCAGAAGCCACTGAGGTTCCTCCTTCAGGGATGATATAGTTCTGATAATCTCTTCGTTCAATCCTTTTGGAACGAAGTCCTGTTCCACATCCGTAACGAAGCCTTCCTTGTACTCCTGTGATGTGAAATCCTTGATTATCTGATTTTCTTCCTTAATATCCATCAGTAAATAATAACTGCGTTTACTGCAAAACAACCAGATCTGCTAGTGCAAGAGCTGCCATTGACTCTACAATGACAGGGGTTCTTAGAGCAAAGCATGCGTCATGACGGCCTGGGGCAGCCAATGAATCCATCTCGTTCTTTGCAAAATTATATGTTGTCTGAGCCTTATGAATAGTTGATGTAGGCTTGAATGCAACTCTAAATACAATCGGGTTACCATTAGTGATACCACCATTGATTCCACCTGCTCCATTCTTTGAAGGATGAATGAAATACTCTCCTTCTCCTACCTCATCAGCAATGAATGGGTCATTATGCTCCGAGCCCTTCATTTTTGCTGCTGCAAATCCATCACCGAACTCTATACCTCTTACTCCAGGGATTGAGAATATGGCGTGAGAAATTACAGACTCCACAGAATCAAAGAATGGTTCTCCAGTTCCGGCTGGGATATCCTTGATGACGCATTCCACTACGCCACCCATAGAGTCTCCCTCCTTCACGATAGAATCTATCATTTCAGGCCATTTGGTCTGATCCTTTTCTCCTCCAATCTCAATAAGGGTAGCCTCAACGCTAGGACGGACATCAATCATATATCTCTCTGAGATTACTTTTGCAAGTGTCATCTTAGCAATTGTACCAGCTGCTACAACCGGTGTAGTCACTCTAGCTGAGAAATGGCCACCACCTCTAGGATCATTGTATCCGTCCCACTTCACATCTGCTGTGTAGTCAGCGTGACCAGGACGAGGCATATCCTTAAATAGCGAATAATCCGATGAATGTGTATTTGTGTTCTTGAAGATGATAGTCAGAGGAGCACCCGTTGTGTGACCCTCAAACACTCCGCTCATGAACACTGGTTTATCGGGCTCAATTCTAGGAGTTGTGCCCTTTGCACCACTTTTTCTTCTAGCAATATCCGGTCTGAGGTCATCTGCTGAGAGCATAATTCCAGCAGGGACACCGTCCATTACGATACCGACCTCCTCTCCGTGAGATTCACCGAAGATTGATACTCTGAATTTTCTTCCGAAACTGTTCATCTTGTTCGCTTATTTAGTTGCCTGTGAAAATAGTTCCATAAATGTAGGACATGACTTTGCTACGCACTTGGTATCATCAATCTCTATAGGAGAATCTGCACCAAGTTCAGCAACCTTCAATGCCATAACCATACGGTGGTCATGATTTGAAGTGTAAGAGCCTCCCTTAAGAAGAGTTCCTGTCAAGAGTCTCTGCTGAAGTGAATGTCCTTCAATTGTCATGACATCACTCTGGATAGATGCATTGACACCCATCTGGGTAAGCATCTCGATAATAGCCTTTGCTCTGTCACTTTCCTTGTTTGCCAGTCTGCCTGTTCCCTTGATATGGCTCTCTCCCTGACAGAATGCAGCAAGTACAGCAAGGATTGG
>JAKSJT010000173.1 GCA_024402125.1 Bacteroidales bacterium | reverse complement strand
GCGCCACATACATCGTATCACACTTTTCTAACGTTAGAATGCCGGAAAACTTCTCCTGATTACAGCTCTGATTGCATATTTGGATACAGCATTCGCAGGATTCCTGTCATACTTCACCTCATCAAGCCTTTTCCCATCCCTTATTGAGGGTAAGAACCACATTGATGAGATAGCTGCAGCTGAAGACATATCACCATACTTCACCATCAACATCCCAGCCATGTTCGATGTGATGACATCACTTGTGTTCTCATTCACACTTGGACTTGGTATCGCATTCTTCACTTCACCTAATCTGAAGAATGTGTGCAGCGAATTCAAGGACATCGTAGTGAAGGCTATCGAGACAGTGATCATCCCGCTTCTTCCGATATACATCTTCGGAATCTTCCTCTCAATGACATACACAGGTCAGGCAGCAAAGGTCATCAAGGTGTTCATTGCAATTATCGGAGTGATTTTCGCAATGCATATACTTCTTCTTATCCTTCAGTACTGCATTGCAGGACTTGCAACAAAGAAGAATCCATTCAAGCTCCTTGGAAATATGCTCCCAGCTTACTTCACAGCACTTGGAACATCTTCTTCTGCAGCTACAATCCCTGTCACTCTTAACCAGACAATAAAGAACGGAGTTGACCAGAGCATCGCTGGCTTCGTGGTTCCTCTTTGCGCAACAATCCACCTCTCCGGAAGTACACTTAAGATAGTTGCCTGTGCGGTAGCTCTTATGCTAATGCAGGGCATGCCTTTCTCTTTCGGAATGTTCGCAGGATTCATCCTGATGCTAGGAGTGATGATGGTAGCAGCTCCTGGTGTCCCTGGTGGAGCCATCATGGCAGCACTTGGTATCCTTGCAACAATGCTTGGATTCAATGAGCAGCAGCAGGCACTGATGATTGCACTTTACATCACAATGGATAGTTTCGGAACTGCTTGTAATGTAACAGGAGACGGCGTTATCGCAATCCTTATCAACAAGTACTTCGGACCTAAGCCAGAAGTGCAGAATGCTTAATATTACTTACTTAGAATAAACGAACTCAAAGACATATTATATGAAGATTACAATTATCGGCGCCGGGAATATGGGCGGAGCCACAGCTATAGGACTTGCTAAAGGTGGACTTGTTTCCCCTTCTGACATCACAGTAACCGCAAAGCACCAGAGCACACTTGACAAGTTCAGTCCCTACGGAATCAACACCAGCCTTGACAATGTAGAGGCATCAAAGGGTGCTGACATCGTCATGCTTGTTGTAAAGCCTTGGTTCGTGGAGAGTGTTGTCAGTGAAATCAAGGACTCACTTGACTACGACAAGCAGACTGTTATCTGCATGGCAGCCGGTATCCCTTCTGGAGATCTTCTTCAGTGGCTTTCAAAAGACGGAAAGGTTCCTTCCCTTGTCTATGTAATCCCAAACACTGCAATTGAGATCCTTCAGAGCATGTCATTTGTCAGTCCAATCAATGCTTCCGCAGAGACTACCGAATGCATTAAAAAGATCTTCGAGTCAGCTGGTAGCACACTTGTTGTCCCAGAGAAGAACCTCAGTGCCGGAACAGCTCTCGCTTCCTGCGGAATCGCTTTTGCTATGAGATACATAAGAGCTGCCGCAGAGGGTGGTGTGGAACTCGGCTTCTACCCTAAGGATGCTGTGAAGGTTGTGTGCCAGACAGTAATGGGCGCAGCTTCACTTATCTCGGAGCATGGTTCTCACCCTGAAGCTGAGATCGACAAGGTCACAACCCCTGGTGGAATCACCATCAAGGGACTCAATGCAATGGAGAGAGAAGGCTTCACCAATGCTGTTATCGCAGGTCTGAAGGCATCGAAGTAACATCCCGGACATGGACAACAACCAGCTTCTTCTGCTTAGACAGATGAATAACCGCTTTGCCTGGATCATAGCAGACTGGGTAAATGACTCATCGGATTCTATAAGCGAGGAAGTGATACGAATGGCCGATCCGGAAAGAGAACTTCCGGATGAGGTCCTCTATCAAGCCATCATGCTGTCTTCTCTGAATCTGAACAAGGAGATTGAGGACTACATCTACGATTACTACCTAAGGGAGTCAGTCAGAAAACTTGATATTTTGGAGTATCTGTCCAATCCATATCTAAATACTATCAAGTTCCCTAAGGTAACTCTCGGGGAATGGGAGTTCACATATCTTAAGTACAAGCCCTACGAGGCCTTCCTAAGAGGTGACATAATCCTGAAAGAGGATCTTCGTGAAATTCCGACAGTAGGATTCTTTGACAAGGAATACAGATACCCTGCTGTCCTCCAGAAAGGAAGGGAGTGGATGGCAGTGAAACCAAGTGAGATCGAGAGCATGAAAGAGCCTCTTTCTATAGTAAGCGGCAAGATTGTCACCTTCGGTCTGGGTCTTGGGTATTTCACCTTCATGGCATCGATGAAAGAGAACGTCGAGAGCATAACAGTCGTTGAAAGGGATCTGGATGTCATCCGTCTATTCGAAAAGCATATTCTGCCTCAGTTCCCGGACAAAGGCAAGATCAGGATAGTCCGAAGCGATGCTTTTGCATATATGGACAAGACCATGCCGGAAGAAAAGTTCGACTACGCATTCGTTGACCTCTGGCATGATACCTCAGATGGTCTGTCATTATATCTAAGGACAAAAAGAAGAGAATCCCTTTCCCCTTGTACGAAGTTCCTGTACTGGGTGGAAGAGTCTCTTCTCTCTTCATACCGATGGACCGTCTTTGAGAATGTATTGAAAGAAGAATTTTCTCCAGATGCAATCAAAAAGGCTCTTTCTGACGAAGGATTAAAGAAAAGGTTACAGCACTAGCAAGCTTGTTTGTATATTTGCATCTTAGTTTGTGCAGATTTTATATGAGAACAGTCCTACGTGGAATAATCCTTTCGGCAATCTTTATTCTTGTCCATATTACCGCTCTTGCTCAGGCGACGAAGGTAAAGGGAAGGGTGATAGATTCTGAAACTCTTGAAGGAGTGCCGTTTGCAGGCATCTACTTTGAGGGTACAACCATTGGTGTATCCACCGACCTGGACGGATTCTTCTCCTTGGAGACCAGGGAGACCTCCGCAAAAACCCTTAAGGCAAGCATACTTGGTTACGAGAGTCAGAGCATTGAAATCAAGCCAGGTGTCTACAACGAAATCAATTTCACCCTTAAGCCTATATATTCCCAGCTAAGTGGAGTGACGATCAAGGCTGACGACAGGAAGGTAAGACGCCTTCTTAAGAACATCCTTGCCAATAAAGACAGCAACAACCCCGAGCAGAAGTCAACTTACGAGTGTGACACATACACAAAGATGGAGCTTGACATTGTCGAGGCTGGCAAGCATCTTGGATTCAAAGGATTCAAAAAGAACTTCGGATTCGTGTTCGAGTACATGGACACCTCCATTGTAAATGGTAAGTCATATCTCCCTGCACTTATCTCCGAGACTCTTGCCCACAACTATCATCAGAAATCCCCTTCCGCTGACAAGGAAAAGATCATCGCCAACAAGATCTCCGGAATCGAGGAGACACCGACCCTTGCGCAGTTTGCTGGAAGCATGCACGCAAGAACCAACCTCTATGACAATTTCATTGATATCTTCGATGTCAACATCCCGTCTCCTCTGGCCTCAACAGGCAACATGTACTATGACTACTACCTGATAGACAGTCTGGAAGTGAACGGAAGAAAGACCTACAAGATCCGATTCCATCCCGAGAAGATGATATCTTCACCTGCCTTCGACGGAGAAATCAACATCGATGCGGAGGACTATGCCATTCAGGAAGCTCATATCAAGCTCTTCCGTGCAGCCAATGTTGCATGGATCAAGGACATGACCCTGGACCTTCTTTTCGAAAGAAGCAGTGACGGATGGTTCTACAAGCAGGACAAGATGTTCATCGAGTTCTCCCCTGACAAAAAGGACAACTCCCCAATTGTCACCTTCTTTGGTACAAGACAGATCGACTACAGCAATCCTGAGATTGGGAAGCCGCTGTCCGCTATCGTAGGTGGAACCAGCACCAATGTCATCACAGACAATGGAGTTGTCATCAATGATGAGAAGTTCTGGGAAGTTGCAAGGCCATATCCCCTTTCAGAGAAGGAGAAGAATATCTACAGCATGGTTGACGATGTCAAGAGCGTACCTATGTTCGGAACCATCTATGACATAGCGAAGACCCTTGTTGACGGATACTATGACTTCCATTACCTGTCATATGGACCATACTACAAGACATTCAGCTTCAACAATCTTGAAGGAGCGAGATTCCAGCTTGGTGGAAGAACTTCCCATGCCTTCAGCAAGAACACCAGATACACAGCTTACGTCGCATATGGCACAAAGGACAAGAAGTTCAAGGGTGGCGGAAGCATTGAGATGATGTTCGGCAGTCAACCAACCAGAAAGCTCACTCTCGGATACAAGAAGGATGTTGTCCAGCTTGGAAGAAGCAACGAAGCCTTTGTTGAAAGCAATATCATGGCCTCTATCATGAGCAAGGGAAACACCGAAAAGCTCAGCCCTCTTAGAGAGTTCTCAGTAAGATACGACCATGAGTTCACCCCTGGAATCAATTCTTCATTTGGATACAGATCAATGAAGGTGTTCGGTAATTCATTCGTGCCGATGTTCACTCCTTCAGGAGATCCTGTAAAGGCAATCCAGGCAAGAGAGATGTCAGGAAGTCTTCGATTCTCATGGGATGAGATGATAACAAGAGGATCTTTCGAGAAACAGTACCTGTATTCTGACTACCCTATCATTACACTTAGCCTGTCTGGATCATTTGACAGCAAGAAAAAGGAGTTCCTGTACTCATATCTTAGACCAGAAATTACCCTTGAGTATCGTCTTATGATGCCTCCTTTTGGAACATCTACAATGAAGGTCAACGCAGGTAAGATATTCGGAAAGGTACCTTATCCGTTCCTTAAGCTCCATGAAGGAAACGGATCCTACTTCCTAGACACAGGAGCGTTTGCGTGCATGGATTACTACGAGTTCGCATCCGACCAGTGGGCAACCCTATTCTACAGGCACAACTTCAAAGGATTCTTCCTCGGAAAGATTCCACTTCTAAAAAAGCTTGGATGGAGAGAGAATGTTATTGCTAAAATTGCGTACGGAACTCTTAGAGCAGAGAATGACGGAAGCCTTGGTGAGTCTTCTATTGCACCTCTTGCTTTCCCTGACGGGATGTCTTCACTCAAAAAGCCTTATGTGGAGGTAGGTGTAGGCATATCCAATATCTTCAGACTAATTAGAATTGATGCCTACAGACGAGTGACACACTCTAAAGAAGGAAAAAACTTTGCGATCAATGTAGGTCTTGAAGCTGCATTCTAGGCATCGACATAACAAATACCATACATTGAAAAATGTAACATAAAATCATATCAGTAGAAAAAGTTATGTCACATAGGTAGGGAGAGACTACGGAGAAAGGGAGCTGGTCCTGACGTAATGGTTCCATTTTTCGAAAATCAGTTGTGGCGTTATGTTTTTGCGTCTTGCATACCAGCTATTTTTGAAAAAATAATCGGTTATAACTAAATATTTTTCCGTCTAAGCATACGGTAGTAAAGAACTACTTTTATAACGGACGACTCTACAACAGCTGATAGTTGCCTATGACCACAAGAGCCTCCGTGATATTGGACACGTTCAGTTTCTTGAAAATATGCATCTTGTGGCTCTTGTCCGTGTTCAACGAGAGGTAAAGGTCATCTGCAATTTCCTCGTTTGACATTCCTTTTCTTGCCCTTTGGAGAATGGCTTTCTCTGCAATTGTCAATTTGAGATCCAGATTGAACTCCTGGAAGGTCCTAGCTTCAAAGTCAAAGCTCCAACGTTTTCCTGAGCTAGTTATCACAAGAAACGACATCTCCTTCTTGCTTGAAGGAGAGAACGAAAACAGTCCCAGCTTAGTGATTCCGTCCTCACGCATCCTGAGCGGAGTGAATCTTGAGTTTATTGCAAAATCCTTAGCCTGCTGACCCCTTTTGTCAAAATGAGCTGACCCCCCACGTGTTCTTTCCTTTTTTCACTGGTCTGGAACACTGCATGGTGGTGCTACGGTATGTCCACTGTTGGTGCCGGGAACGGTCGTGTTCCGTTTTCCCGAACGTGTGGCGGATCATGGGGAGGGTTGTGCGCATATGGCCTCCAGTGAGGCATTTACGGCGTCCCAGCAGCGGATGTCTGACCCGGTTTCATCTGAGATTTTCGGATGAGGCCGGGAATTTTCTTTTTCAGCCAGTACCCTTTCGGGCAGGGCCTCCGACGTGGGGGTCAGGATGCTGTGACAGAGGGGGTTAATTTGCTCAGGAAATTGCAAATATCTTTGTATATGTCGTATTTCGTTCGGGAAAGTATTGTCTTGATATCCTTCTTAATGGCAGAACCATTTACTCCTAACGGCATTTCAATATCTCTGAATTTTTCTATATTTGCTGTGATTTTTCATTCATAA
>JAKSJT010000172.1 GCA_024402125.1 Bacteroidales bacterium | reverse complement strand
CGAGATTCCCGAAGGATGGACAGAACTCGAAGGCTTCGCTTTCAAGGATTGTAAGGAGCTCAAGAGTATCACTCTGCCCACTAGTCTGAAGGCTATCGGTACGCGTGCCTTTGAAGGATGCGAGAATCTTCGAGAGATCTCAATCCCTTCTTCAGTGGAAAGCATCGGTTACTGTGCCTTTAAGGACTGTCCTTGCTCTAAGGGCATGGACGAAAGCTACTGGAAGGAGAGGCCTGCCAGTGAAGAAGATGACATCTGGATTAATGAGATTTTGGGATAATTGGGCAATCTGGACAATTTTTCAGGAAACTATATACCAGTTTACCCCAAAACAGTAATTAAACGCATCCAAACGGGTGCGTTTTTTCTTTTTTAAAAACTATTTATAATATAAAACGATAATTAGTTATGAAGACAAATAGAATTAGATTAACAGAAAACCAACTTAGACAAATGGTTGGAGAGGCTGTGAAGAATGTACTTAAGGAAGATTTAACTTCTGATGGATATTATGACAGGGAAAATACCGCTAAAAGAGTATTACGTGCATTAGAACAATTAGAGAAAATGCTTGAGGAAATTGGAGAGGAAATTGATAGTTTACATGAACAAGACCATGAATACTATGAGTCTGTAAGTAAAGATATTATGGCGGCTTGGAATTTTGTACGCAATGCTATATATATAATGAGTGAACACGGGGTGAATGGTAAATTAGGCAAATTAGATTCACAAGGTTTTCATCCTGACACATACTTTATGGGTATGGGTAGATAATGTATATAGACTTTTTTGACTTGAGAAGTCCATATTATTTCGGTATATTTGATTAAAATCGAATTTGAAATGAAAATTAGAATAAAAGAAGAATCTATACGAGAGTTTGATGAAATTTATAAAGACTTTGGAAACAATCGCACATGATACAGAAAAGAAAAAGAAAAGTATCCAAAAAAGAACAGCTCAAGGAATCCATCTATAAGATGGCATCCTGGTTAGCAGCTGACACGGGGTGTTCTTTTTCCGAAGCCCTTGGATGCTTTCTAGGTGTTGAAAATCCTACCTATGGATGGGAGGACAATTTAAGCGAAGAAGAATTCGAAGCACTGTTTGACCGTTTGCTTGACAGTCCAATAGAACCGGGAAGCGATGACATGCCTTTCTAGTCATGTGACTTATCGTCCATAGTGGGCATGTGTACAGGATTTGTTATAGCTATATCCTTTGATTATATTTGAAGAACAAAAAATACACATTGTCACCCTGTTTCACGACTTAAACTGCTGTATATATGATTCATAATAGTTACAAAAAGGCTCTTTGCATTCTATGCGCCTTAATTTCTACTTCGAACATACTGCGTGCCCAGGACTATATTCCAGATTCTGAGGTGTTGTCATATTCTGCTGTATATGAACTGTCATCACAGACAAGCGGCACACTGAAAGTTGTCAAAACCGTCAAGGTCAACAAAGAGGATGGTCAGCAGGCAGCAACTTTTGTCGTTACAACAGACTCCTTCAGTTCACTGTCATCGTTCAAGGGTTCCTTGATACCATCATCCGGTAAAGAGATAAAGATCAAGAGCTCTGACCTATCTAAGATGGCAATCGGAGAAGGACTTGCTGATGACACATTCTTGTCCGGTTATGCACCTAATGCCAGAGTTCCATATACCATCACCTATGAGTGGACCATTTCCTTCAAAAATGGAATAACTTCGTTCCCTTCATTCACACCGATCTCCGAGTACAACCAGAGCCTTGATGAAGGATCATACAGCATTGTTGTACCGTCTGGCACCAAAATCAACTACTACTCCAATATCCCGGTGGACAAACAGAGTTCACAGGGTAAGGACATTTACTCATGGAAATGTAGCAAAGTAAACGCCATAAGACACGAGAGTCTGATGCCTCCTCTAGATGACAAGGTTCCCCATGTGTATGCTGTTCCTGAAAACATCACATATGCTTCATATCCTGGAAAACAAAGTTCATGGGAGGATGTCGGTATCTGGATGCAGTCGCTTCTTGACAAGACAGAGGACGTTTCTCAAGGAGTAAAGGACAAGATGAAGGATCTTACCTCCGGATTGGACTCCGAGGTTGAAAAGATCCGTTCAGTATATGAATATCTAGGAAAGAACACAAGATATGTATCATTGCAGCTTGGAGTCGGAGGATACAGGCCGATGTCATGCAGCGAAGTGGAGAAAACTGGATTTGGGGACTGCAAGGCTCTTTCCAATTACATGAAGGCGCTTCTAAAGTCCATCGGCATTGACTCCTACTATACGATCCTGTCAACCAAGTCAAAGTCTTTTCCTGAGGGACTGTCGACAGTATCATTCATGAATCATGCGATGCTATGCGTTCCTCTCAAGTCATCTTCTGACACTCTTTGGGTTGAATGCACCAACCCTTCATATCCGCTTGGATACAGGCATGAGGACATCGCCGGACATGAGGTAGTCTACATAAAGGACGGAAAAGGAGTCCGTACAAGAGTTGGTGCATATTCCCCTACTCTTAGCGGTGAGAAGAACAGTTTTGAGATATCATTGAATTCTGATGGATCAGGCAGCATAAAGTCAGAAAGATCCTTGTTCCTTGATCATGTTGAATCCTATATCGGATTCCAGAACCTCACTAGTGAACAGCAGAACTCCAGAATCATCGACGGAACATCATTTAGACCGGATAATATCAAGATCCAGAAAATCAGCAGCAACTTCGGTGAATACGGCAAAGATCCATCCACTGTGTACTGTCCGGAGGTTCATATTGTCTACTCAATGGAGTCCAAGAGCTATGCCAAGATCAGCTCCAGCCGAATGTTTGTTCCTGTGAATCCTATGCCAAAGGTCATCAGCACACAACGCTCCGCACGAATCAATGACATAAGAATTAACGGGTCGTATTTCATCTCTGATTATACAGTAATCGATATCCCTACTGGATGGGAAATTGAATCTCTCCCTTCTACCGTTGAATTGTCAAATGAATGGATGTCATTCCAATCGACAGCGACAAGGGAGAATGACAGAAGAGTGATTGTAGAGCAAACATTTAGAGTACAGGATGGACTGTATTCAAAGGACATGTATGCCAAGTTTAGAGAACTGGCAGGAAAAATAGGACAAGCAAGCTCAGCTACTCTGATTCTTAAAAGCCTTTAGTCTTTTTTATACACTAAGAAAGTTAAAAAAGAGAGATAGAATCTTCACTACTGGAAGTGAACGGTTCCATCTCTTTGTCTTATCCAAGTAATCAGACAATGCCGATTACTTCTTTTTCAGGATGAACATTTCCTTGTACTCAGCGCATACTGCATCCCAGTACTCTCTCATAGCAGCATACTGATCCACTGTTATGAATACTGTATCGATATTGAATGAACATGCCATCTGTATACGGGACTCATTGACCTGTCTGAACACAAAGGAAGCTGAGCTGACGATTCCGCTGCCTGATGTGAATTTCTTATCAGATGGGATTTGTTCAAACTCATAGTCCTCAGGAATAGTGATTGTGACGTTGAGCTTAACATCCTCCGCGAACGGATAATCAAACGGATATGTTCTCTGCTCCTCCTTGAAATAGGAGTCATTGTTCATCGTCATGATAAAAGGATTGATGAATACCTGGTCTCCGCTTACTGTCATTGGAGAAGAGATTTCAGCTCTGAATCCTGAAGAATTGCCGTAAGATGACAAATCCCTTGGTTCAATCTCATGGATAGTGGTGTTGAAGGCATTTTCAAGATTCTCTGCGAACTTGTCCAGATCACCTGACTCATTGTATAAAGACTTGAGTGAATATGATTCCTCTCCGGAGCATACTGACTGGAGTGTTCCCTCGAGCTTGCCTTCAGCGACATTGGCAGTCAGAAGAAGGTTGATCTTTTCAACATTTGGTGTCAGTTTGCTAAGATCCACCCATTCTCCAGAAGCATCATCAACCACTCTTGCCTTTGTTACCAGGTAATCCTCCGGAAGGACATTAAGATATGCCTCACCTACAGCTCCATCGAAATAGTATCTCTTACCGCTGCTGTCAGTTGTGCAGAGGATGAATGTATCGAACTGATCTGTTGAAACGCGGTAGTCAATGATAAGTCCTGAGCTTCTGAATTTAACAAGGACAGGAACAGTCTTTAGTCCGACACTGTTCAATGCTGAACCGATAAGGCAGTTGATTTCTGCATTATTGCCTTTATGGTTCTTCTGTGCATCAGCGAGGTTGATGTTTGTAAGTGCGGTACGGTCGTTCCATTCAACATTCTTAAGGATAAGGTTTCTGACAGCGACAATCTTCTTCTCATCTGTATCCTCCGATGCAATAGCTGCTGCAACTTCATCCTTGAACTTACTCTTATTGGAGATGACCTCAGTATAGAACTTGGAATTCCTGCATGCCTTGTCAACCTGTGACCAGTCCTTGTTAAATGACGGGTATGTCTCACCAGGAATGGAATAGTTCGTACGATCAATGCTGATTGCATCCCTGAACTGATCCCTATTGTAGACATGGCTCTCTTTCTTCATGGCAGGGACATTGACTGCTGTGAATTCTTCTGTCAATTCATCAAAATCAAGTGAACCTCCGCCAAAGCTTATTCTGGTACCCTGCTTGGTAGACTTGGATTCCACTCTGTTGTATCCTCTTGATGTGATGCTGTAGTAGAAGTATTCCGGATAGATGAGCTTGCTGTTAACATAGTTTACAGGTATACTGTGCTGGAAGTACATATCAGCAATCATCTCAATGTCATTGGATAGTTTGGTGAACTGAACTTCGATGACAGATCCTACCTTGACATTCTGAGCCGAGAAAGAGACTCTTCTTACATCATCGGTAACGGGTTTATTAAAGAGGTAGCTCTTTGACATCTTGGTCTCTACCGACTTGCCATTTTCAAGATTGAAAGTTGAAACCTTAACATCAGAAACAAGTTCCTCGTAACCTCTTGCTGTAATGTAGTCCATGGAGAAGTCAGCGAAGTCAACTCCATCACTCTTTAGGATCTTGATTCTGTACCTGTAATCAGTTCTCAACTGAAATCCCTGATCTTGTATGTTGATATGGACAACTTCACTTTTGTAGAGATAGACAGCAGATGCTGTAGTGTCTAGGGCATAAGAAGTCATCGCCAGCTCTGTCTGAGACACCTTACCGAACTTTGGATCAATCTGAATACTCTGAGCGTTCAAACGCACAAGGCCGGCAGCCATAACTACTACCAATACGATTAATCTGAAAAAACCTTTATTCATAGTTCAACACATTAAAGGGTTATAAATCTGACCAATAGGTCAATCACTTGCATTATTGCAATATAATAATCTTTAATAATATCTAAAACTCTTTTAATCAATAATCAATAAAAAACAATGATTTCCTAACCAAGCAGATCACGAAGTTCCTTGTTGGACAATTTGCCGATCCAGCTCTCCCCTGTTGCTACTGTAAGGTCTGCAAGATGCTTCTTACTTTGGATCATTGCATCTATCCTCTCCTCGAAGGTGTTCTTTGTTATGAACCTATGCACCTGGACATTGTTATGCTGTCCAATACGATATGCTCTGTCGGTTGCCTGAGCCTCAACGGCAGGATTCCACCACAGATCGTAATGGATGACATGGGTTGCCGCAGTAAGGTTAAGACCTGTTCCGGCAGCCTTGATTGACAGAATGAATATCCTGTCATTACGCACATTCTGGAAACGGTCAACCATTGCCTGTCGCTCCTTAAGCGAGCAGCCACCATGATAGAACATCGGATCTTCATCCAATGCTTCTCTAATGAAATGCTGCAGAAGCTCTCCCATTTCCCTGAACTGAGTAAAGATAAGCACCTTCTCCCCTGCGTCCATAATGCTTCTTAATAAATCAAGCAGCATTTCAGTTTTTCCAGACAGGGATGCATCCATCTTGTTATCCTTAAGGAATTGTGTCGGATGATTGCAGATCTGCTTCAGAGCCAGAATCATCTGAAGGACAAGACCCTGTCTCTTGAAGAGAGACTGGCTATCATCTCCTTCAATTCCTTCAATGACATTCATGCTCTTATTAACCGTCTCCTGATAAAGCGCAGCCTGGGATGGAGTCAGAGTTGAATACTCATTACGCTCTATCTTATCAGGCAGGTCACTGATAATGCTCTTGTCCGTTTTAAGACGACGCATCATAAATGGAGCTGTTACCTTACGGAAACGCTCCGCCACCTTCTCATCTCCGAACTTCTGGATCGGGAATGCATAGTCTTCCGAGAAATCCTTCGCCGAGCCTAAATATCCATGATTGGTGAAATCCATGATACTCCAGAACTCGGAAAGCCTGTTCTCAACAGGAGTTCCGCTCATGGCAATGTTTGTCACCGCAGGAATGCTTCGAATTGCCTTGGTCTGGGCTGTTCCGGAGTTTTTGATATTCTGGGTCTCATCAATGACAAGCACCTGCCACTTCTGCTTTTTAAGAATATCCACATCCGAT